>JAEOTS010000187.1 GCA_016839745.1 Promethearchaeota archaeon | reverse complement strand
TATAATCATTTGGTGATACCTTTGAGAATTAATTTTGCGATTTTTTATTTTTAATTTCAATCACCCCACCCCCTCTAAAAAGTAAAATATTTTTATTGATTTCTATATTTAGAAATTGTTCTACTCTAATGTAAAAATAGATGGAATTTAATAAACTTTAAAATGAATTAATAACATTTTTATCATGAGTTTTAATACTTAACTTGTTGAGCTAACATGGATGGTAAAAACTCCGAAAAAGATGTTTGGTTAACGTACTGCGAAGATTGTGTAAAATCGAAAATCGACAAAAATGCCCCTCAAGAGTTTAAAGAAGAACTGGGAGAAACTAAAGAAACTAATTTATAATAAACATTTAACTTTTCTTAACTCACACGATTTTCATCCCATATTTCATTATCACCACTGACTTTTTTTAATATAAAAAGTTTCTAAAATAAATATAAATTAATTTCTCCTAACCTCATTTAAATTAAAATATTTTATTATGAATCCGAAAGAACGAGTAAAAGCAGCAATACACTTTAATAATCCAGATAAAGTGCCTATTTATAATTTTACGAAAGGAGATGTTGTTCCTTTACCTTTAACTTACTCAAAACATTGGAATCCGGGTCACATAGACAATGAAATCGGATTATTTCCTCATGGTATGAGCCCTAATAATTGGAATGAACCCGATTGGGTTAAAGAACGCCCAGAATTTATAGACGGGAATTGGAAAAAGATTCCACATGAAGAAGTGGATGAATGGGGATGTATCTGGGATATGAAAGGAAAAGATAGGAATATGGGACATCCCGGGAGACCTTCTTTACCAGATTTAAAAAATATTGATGAATATATCGAGCAATATACTTTAGATCCTGAAGATAAGAGTCGCTACGAATCTGCGTTTCAGTTTAAAGAATCATTCAGTAATGAATTCTACAATATGTTACTTATAGGATCGCGAGGTCCTTCTCATGTAGTTTCTGAAATGAGAGGTTTTTCTAATTACCTAATTGATCATTCTAAGCATCCAGAAGAGTTAAAACGCTTATTAGAACATGTAACTGATTTTATCGTAGAAACTATAAAAACATCTTTTAAACTCGGACTTAATCCCGATGGAATTATATTTGCTGACGATTTAGGAGAACAAACTGGTCCTTTCTTCAGTCCTCGTCTTTTTAAAAAATTCTACTTGCCATATTATAAGAAAATTTTTGACATTGCTCATGAATTTGGAAGTGAAACACATCTTCATTGCTGTGGTAAGGTAGATAAACTTCTTCCAGTACTTATTGAATGTGGTTTAGATGCTATAGAATTTGATAGTCCAAGAATGAGCGGATACAACGATTTGAAACAATATAGGGGAAAGATAATGTTTTGGGGTTGCGTGAATATTCAATCTATTTATTGGAAAGGAACTCCAGAAGAAGTAGAACGTGAAGTTTGGCATATGGTACGCAATTTAGGGACAAGGAATGGGGGATTCGGGGCTTATTTCTATGATGAACCAAAAGTAATTAAAGCACCACTAAAGAATGTTAGAGCATTTACAAAAGGACTTAAAAAATATGGGGATTACTCGAAAATTCCCGATCATTGGTGGGATTATCCAATTGTAGAAAGTTGGAATGATTTTGAAGTTCCTCCTTTGCCTCCCTTAGATTCTAACTAGAAAAAGAGATTTTAAGTATTTATTTTAATTTAATTTCCCATGATAAGGGTTTATTAAGCTTATTTACACCAGTTAAGATAACTCGATTTCCCATTATAGTGAGCTCACTTCCATTTCCGTTTATTAATATAGAATCAACATTCTCAAGATCTTTATTCGGTAGTTCAACTGATAATTTCCAGATGCCCTCTTTCTCAGGGCTATACCATCCAGAGTAGCTAGTTTTAGTTTTTTCTAATCCAATTAGAGTAGATTTGAACTTGTAGTTATCTTGTGGGAGAGTAGGTCTTATTTCTACTCCTTCAGGTGTAAAAGTTATCCCTATTAAACGGGTTACATCATACAATGGCCACGCATGAGGATGTAAGTTAAAAACTGGAAAGTCTGTCCAGTTAATCGTCTCGTACCCAAGAACCACCTCATCATCAGCTGGTACAACTTTCTTAGTGAGTACAGGTTCAGCAAAAGCAGTCTGTCCAGGATATTTTGACAAGCTTGAGTTATAAACATCTGGTCCACTCCAAGTTCCATACCAAACATCTGGAAAATTCTCAGCGTGATATGCGAGCGAATTTTTTTTCCATTCATCCCAACCCATTTCTCTGTTTACTAAAGATAATGCCCATATTAAAGTACCGTTTATAGATGGCCATATCCCTCCGTTTGGTCCTTGTCCTAATGGAGAATCCACCTTAAGTCCTTTATTCAGAAGCATCGCACCAATTTTTGAAGGCTTTCGGACTAATTCGTCAATATTTTTCACTAAAATTGATTTTTGATCGTGTTCCAAAGCATTTCCAATTATTGCCCAAGGTTGTGGCTCTAACCACATTAGATCATCACCAATCCATCCTAATGCTTCAGTTAGCCAGGCCCGCCTGACCCAATTTCCGGTCCATTGAGCTCGAACGGCTTCCTTTTGAGTTTTAGAGTAGTTAAGAACACTCTCCGCCGCCTCATTTTCATTAATGTAATTCAACATATCGGAATAAGTTTTGAGTACGAAACTTGCCATGGATGCATTCAAAACGCTTTCTCCATGCTTTTTAATCTCTTCGTGGTTTTCAGGTGAAATATGTCCAAAGATAACATTATCGTTCCAATCTCCATTAGATAATCTCTGAAGCCCGTGCTTTCCTGTTCCTATTTTTTTTGTAATATGATTATAACAACGGGTAATTATCTCTCTAACCGTTATAACTTCCACTCTCGATCCGTAACAAGGATATCTTGTAATTTCTTCATCGAGTATATCAACATCTCTCGTTCCGAGAATATATTCACTTATTAACCAAAGTAGCCACAATCCTTGATCACTTGGCTTAATTGGGACGGGTAATATTTGACCACTTCCTGTAATTCCCCACGGTATTTCTCCATTTTTTTTGACAGTTTTTAGAGTGTATCTGATTATATTCTTGACGATATTTGGGTCACTATAGATAAAAGGTAAAGCGTGTTGTAAGGGATCTCTAGCTGCTCCTTGAAACCCGATTATGTATTGATAGACATGCCCTTGGGATAGTATATGTTCTTTAAAAAAGTTATCATAAGTCATTGCTCCTCGTAAATAATAATAGTGCCAGAATAGCTCGCGATTGATCCAAGGTTCCTCCTGAATATGGAGTTCCATTTTACTACTATTCCACTGTTGGCAGGATTCTTCAAATATATTAGTATAATTTTGTTGGTATTTGATAATTAAGGATTCTAATTCAAATCCCTCAGGAATGTAACCATATAAAAATGATAAAACCTGACTTTCTCCGGGTTTTAACTTAAATATTCGCTCCAAAAGCATAGCGCTTTCATCAGCTATAGAATCCAGATCATTCTTTAACTTGCGATTCACATTATCTGGTATTTCGACACCACCTTGCCCAAAAAAAACTTTACTATTGGTACTTAATGCATCAGCTTTCGCATCTAAAGAAATTAAAAAGGTTTTAGGTGGGAAATTATCTACAAAAGTGGGTCTAAGGTAAGTTGGATCGTAACTCTCTTTCTGATCTTCTAGATATTTACTTTCCTGAAGTCCTAGGCTATTCGGAATCGCTTCAAACTTATGTTTAAATTTATTACTAAAATCGTGACGATTATCTCTCGGATGTTTTCCGGGCTTGCCTGTAAGAACTGCAGCAAAAGAAGAAGAAGAAAATTGATACATATGGCAGCCCCAATACTCTATCCATCGTAAATCAACTGGAGTGTCTCGATTATTAGTTATTTTAACTTGAGAGACCAAGACAGGATCATCCCCAAATGGAGCAAAGATATTATGGTCAACGGTATACCCCTGTCCAATAACTTTTTTTCGGATATACCCTATCCCAAAAATTCTTTCAAAGGAGTCCGCATTACCTGGATAATACGTACTTAAATGATTAGCACCATCTGTAAGATATCCAAATCCCCCAGCAAATTGTCCTTGTTCGGGATTAAATTCATTTAAATATTTAGGACTCCCCTCGTCCTGTCGTACTTGGATATATCCGTAGTTGGACGCTACACCCACCAATCTATCATTCCCAACTTGATGGAGGTGTTCTTTATTTGATCGCCATTTTTCATTCATTGGAGTTATTGCTTTGGGATCGTTGATTTGATCGCATTTATAACGGTAAGCAGGCAAATCAAACTCGTCTTCAACCCATTCTCCAAAATACCCAGAACCAAATTCTTTCTTACTCATGATATTACCATTTTTTGAAAACTGCTTTTTTTATGTATTAATGTAAATTAATCGATACTTGAATATCCACATTTTTAATAAATTAAGAAATTTAATATTAAAATAAATTAATTTCTTTTTTTTTTTTAAGTGTATTTATATGAAATATGACTTGATTATTATCGGTGGTGGTCCAGGTGGAGCAACCGCTGCAAAAATTGCGGCAAAGAATAATGTAAATGTGCTTCTGCTTGAAGCTAACGAAGAAGGTAGATATAAATGCTGTGCGGGGGGAATTCCTATTAGAAACGAAGAATTTACACCAATTCCCAAAGGAGTTGGAGATCGAGAAATTACAGGGGGGGTGTTATTTACTCCACAAAGCGGAGCCATGGAATTCGAAGCTTCTGGAAAAAATAATAAAGGTTATTGCATGTTTCGAACTGATTTCGATAAGTTTTTACTTGATAATGCCCGAGATGCCGGTGCCCAAGTTATTTATGAATCTCGAGTAAAGAGAATCGAGATAGTTAATAACAAGGTTGTTAAGATATTAGGTCCAAAAGAATATCAAAGCGAATGTGTGATCCTCGCAACCGGATTGGGGGGAGCCCAGCTACAAAGAACTCTTGGTCTTGCAATTCCACCAATGGTGGGCGGAATACAAGCGGAAATTAGCGTCCCCGAATCTGTTATAGACGAACAATTTGGTAATCGCGTATGGGAATTCTTCGATCGCAATTTAATCGATCACGGGATTGCGTGGGTGTTTCCTAAACTTCAAACATTAAGTATCGGTGTTTTAGGGAATGGAGTAAAAATGGCTCATTTTAAAGCTTTTCTCAGGAATCCGTTTATAAAGGAGAAGATTGAAGGAAGAGAAATGAAAGTTTTTGGAGGTCGGAAAATATGGGCAGCTCCTATACCTGATCGGATGATCACAAAACCTTATCGTGAGCGAGTTATGGTTATCGGAGATGCTTGTGGAACCGCGGATCCTATTTTATACGAAGGTATTTATCAAGCAAGATTATCTGGTAAGCTCGCAGCTGAAGCTTTTCTTCAAGCACTTGAAAAAGAGGATTTTGGAGAATCTAGTCTTGCTAGATACAGCGAGCTTCTATTAGAACATCTTTACGAAGAGGATTTGAGATATTCCTATAAATTTCATCACCTTTTGTATCACAGTGGTCTCTTAGAACGAATTATCGAAGCGTCCTATTCCATGGCTCAAGACGATCCAGAAATGATGCAATCAACGATCGCATTATTTACGGGAAGCGAAACTAGGAAGCAAAGCTGGGAGGTTATGATGTCTCGTAAATGGAAACTAGCAAAATTGCTAGGTATTAAGAATAGTATGAAACTTATCCCAACTCTATTTCATGCACTCCGAATTTAATAAAGAAAAGATAGTCGGATTATATCAAAAATTCTATTTAATTTTTTTATACATGGGATAGAAAATAGGTGAAATATAAGCTCCAACTACTTTAGAGTAAAATTTAATAGCATCTCCATCTACCCACATAATTTCACATGTATCTAATCCATTTTGTTTAATGTCCCATAAGCACCATAAGAATAGTTCGGTTCCAATTCCCTTTCCACGTAACGACTCCACAACTCCCGTTGGTCCAAACGAGCCGGGAAAAAACAGACTATGAGTAGCCCAACCAACAATCTCATTATTCGAATCTTTTGCTATATAAGTTGTTGGTGGATGAAGTTTAAACGAAAATTTGACTTCTTCAGGCCAGGTACCATCAGGAAAATGTTGTTTTACAAAATCATGAGTTTTATCAAAATCATCGGGTTGAACGCGTCCATATTTGTATCCATCTTTTTTCGTTAGAGGTTCTCTTTTAATGATGTCCAGAGAAACGGTGAGATTAAATATAGCCTTTTGGGTTTTAAATCCATGCTTTTTTAAGAAGAAATATAAGCTCGTGTCGCGTATGTCTACACCGGGTTGCCAATATTCGGGCACACTGGGACCATAAATTATTTGAGTTAACTCTTTCTCTTTAGCTCGTTTTAAAAGTTCGTAAAACATCTTTGAACCAAGTCCCTGTCGCCTGTATTGTTCATCAACTACGCATCCCTTAAAGAAACAATAGCTTTCACTTATTTCGTTTCTCTTCACAACTATAAAAGCGGCGATCGGCTTACTAGTAACTGGGTTAAATAAGATCAAGGACAGAGTCGGATCAAAACCATCGTCTTCTAAAGTTCCTCTCTGAAAATAATCAAAAGGTAATGAAAAAAAGCGGGAATTAGTCTCAAATAACTGATATATGCTCTGAATATTATCCTTTGTTAATTTTCTATAAACCAAGTTATCTATTGTTATCTGCTTGTGTTGATCTCCTTTCATGTCTTTATACCTCTTTTTTAATAAAAATGATCATAGAACATCGATTAAATCTTTCAAATCTCCACTAAATGTTGGTTCAGGAGTTTCAGTGCTCAGTTTTGTATTTGAACTGTTTACTAAGAAGGTTTGCGAGCCTAAATTGGCACATACCATATCCTTATCTTCGTCCCCTACCATAATGCATTCTTTGGCAGATAGATTGAGATATTTAAATATCAATTGATAATAAAGGAGATTTGGTTTAGTAGCACATGAGTTTTCAATACTGGTTATGAGATCGTATGGAAAATCAGCAATTCCGCCCCAATCAAGGCGTTGCTCTATAGCAGTTAGAGGAAAAACGGGAGTTGTTGCAATTACAACCTTATAATCTTTGTCAAAAGCGGTTTGAACGACTTTTCGTGCTTCCGATTTCTTTTTTGTAAATTTCTGTAATTCCTTATAGTCCTCCTCGTAAAATTTATCAAAGAGTGGTTGGATCTGGTCCTTTTCATAGCCTTCAACAGGAAAAAAAGCGTTTAAAAACACTTCCTCATTTGATTTTTTACCGTTGTTTCTATTTACGAATTCAGACGCTTTTATAATGGCTGGAACCATCTTTTTAGGAGGGATTAAGTGAGCTACATTCTTCGCTAATAATTTTAAATATCCTGGAACGAATTGGTTTAAATCCACATCTATTAAGGTTCCATCTAAGTCGAATAAGATTGCTTTAAGTTGTCTCATAATTTTACGCAAATTGAATTAAATGCTATAATATAAATCTAAATCATAGTAGCAATTATAATTTGTCATTTATCTTTCTTAAACTAGTTTGAAATAGTTTGAAATAAAGTTTTAATAGTTTGTAAATTACTTTAAATAGTAAAAAAAATATTAATAGAGTTCTACAATTAATATTAATATATTAAATTTTAATATGTTCTTTTTGACATATTAGAGCAAATCTTATGAAATTAAACCTTAGTGATTTAAATAACGGATACGTTTTCTTAGGGGATAAACTAAAAGTTAGGACTACATTCAATTTCGAGGAAGATTCGTCAATATTATGGTCTGGGATTCGTCTTTTAACTCATCCTCCATGTTTAAAAGAGCTTCAAATCACTAAAGAAGATATATTCTCTAAGGGGAATTTTGAAAAGGGGGAGTATATTCGAGAAAAATCGTTTTTAATCAAGAACAATGTTATTCCTACCATTAAAAATAGAGATTTAGAATACGAACTTAAATTAATTTTAAGGCAACCTCATCCCAATAATCCAGATGATGATTTGGTAATTAATAAAACGCAAAAAATTGAAATCAAGGCGAAAGATACAGATCAGCAAGTAATGAAACCAAACCCTCTTTCACTTTCAATTTCTGGGTTAAATGTGAGTTTATCAAAAGATATATTTAAACCAGGAGAGACAATTAAAATCAACTTTTCTTCTGATGAGCTTAAACAAGTCGAAATCAGACTTTTACAAAAAGCTAATATAATTTGCTATTGTGAAGCCTATGGACAAACATGTAGCAAGGTTGAAGAATTACCCCCTGCAATTGCGGGAGATGCTCGAACCTCCGATATGAATAAAGATTTCTTACTTTTAAAAGTGCCTGAGATTGCACAACCAAGCCATAACTACTTATGGGAACCCCACGAAAAAGAATATTGGGGAATGAAATACGGTTCTTATGTAAAATGGTCTTTAATGTTTATTGGAAAGCCTAAACCCGAATTTGGAAAAGAACCAATTAAGCTTGAGGTTCCTATTACGATAATAGCAAAACCAGTTGGGGAAGATGAATTAGGTACTGATCTATTTTCTAAAAGTTCTGCGGGAGCGCCATCAATCTTTGACGAAGTCTCTTCAAAGTTCCAGAAAGTATATAAAATTTCTTCAATAGATTCTGATATAGAAAAATACAATATTAAAATAAAGAACATTTCTAAAGAAGCCTTAAATGGCGTTTCAGTTAATGTTTCGGGGCTTCAAGAGGGTCTATTCGAGACAGCTCCAACTCTAACCGGTTTTCATCGTTGGGAAGCCGGCGAAGAAAAGGAAATTGTTTATAAAACTAAACAAAATATAACAGCGTTGATCTGTGTGTTAGAAGACAATTCTCAAAAAACAATCAGAATCCAAACCCCCTTATCGTCAGACTTTTTTTAAACTAGGGTTAATCTCATTGAAGAGCAGATACTATCTGACTTTTATACAGATTTTTAAAAACAAGACTTAAAATTTCTTCAAAGCTATCTAAAATCCCCTCCCCGTTCACTGCAATTGTTTTCTTAAAGTCAATGTTTTTAAATTTAAAATAATTGATATTGTCTAAAAATACTGCAGGACTAAATTTATCTGGCAAATCTTGTTTATTAAATGCTATAAGCTTAGGAAGAGTAATAATAGCATCTTCGAAATAATTGCATAATTCGTTCCATGAAGTTAAATTTCGGTAATATACCTCTTGTTGCGAATCTGCTACAAAGATAATTCCATCGATTGCTTGTAACGTAACAGGTCGCGTAATAATGTAGAAATCCTGTCCAGTTGTAGAATAGAGGTGAATCTTTAGATGCCACTGCTGATTTTCAAAATCTATTGTACCATAGTCGAAGAATAAAGTCCGGCGGATGCTACTATCTATGCTCAAAACGCGATCTTTTTTCCCAAAATGGTTGAACAACGCTTTTATAGACGTAGTTTTTCCCGAAAGCGCTGGACCAAAATAACAAATTTTTAGCTGGATACTCCGTGTTAATTGATCTATTATCATAGTAAAATTACTTTTTTGCTTTTATGTAGATATTAAAATAAGTTTAAAAAAGCCGATTTTTTTGGTAGCACATTTATTAACTGTCGAATTCTATTAGAATACAATACATTTGATAATGACACAAATGTCAAATCTTAAATATCTTTGTACAATAATATTCATACCAATTTTGAATCTAATTAATTATTGAAAAATGGAGTTGATGATAAATGATTTTTAATTTTATTCTTTGGTATCCATCTTCAAAAGCAAGAGAACTTGTAGAACTTGTGAAAAAAATGGGAAAACCACCGTCTTATGTAAAAAAATGGTTAACTTTCCAAACAGGGGAAGGAAAAAAGGGTATAAAACATTATAATATTATATTTACTGAAAAAGGCCATGGAGATGATGCCATTGTTGAAGTCTCAAAAATGTTCAGGCCTTTTTTAGACCATGAAAGTGTAGAAGGCAAATTTGAAGTCCTCGTCAGTGCTAGAGATGCCTTAAAGATTTTGAGTTAAAAATTAATTTTTTTTTTTTTTACTATTAATCCTGTAGAGGTTGATATAGATCAAAAGATTAAATCGTTTCCTTCTAACTTAACTTCTAATAAAGACCTAAGGATAAGGATTTCAACTTCTCTTCTTAAAACTTGCTCGTCGATATCTAAATTTTCATGTTCATTTACTACTTCCTTTAATTCCAGAAAAGATATCGACTTTTGTTTTTGAGATATTTTCTGGATCGCGCTTAAAACCTTCTGTTGATTGTAGAGCGACTGCGAATTTGAAATTAACTGATAAAGTTTATGTGTGAGGTTATAATCAAAATCTCCCGCTTTATCAGCTTCTTTTAATTTGTCTAATAGGATTAAAGCTTCTTGATACTTTTCGTTTCTCATTAATTCTTGAGCTTCGTTTAAATCTTTTACAAAATGGTTAGCGTCCATTATGAAATGCACTATTTAAATTGTTTTAACTTTGAGATCATCTAAAGATTTGAGAAATAAGAGTTTTTAGGTTAATTTTAATAAATTGATAGAACCATATTTTTTTTATAGCAATTTTCATGAAATCATCGTTCAGAATTAAACGATTAGTGATGAACATTCATATTTTAAAGAGCTGGGTTTTAAATAGATTAAACAATTTATATATGTTAAGATTAAAAAATTACTAAAATGATTAAAATGGTTGATAAAGAAAAAGTTAAAGAAGTTCTGGAGAAGATTCGACCCCAACTCCAAATGGACGGCGGCGATGTTGAACTAGTAGACATTACAGATGATGGTATCGTTAAAGTGAGATTACAAGGTCACTGCGCGGGATGTGCACACGCACAACAAACCCTACAATTTGGGATCGAACGAGCTATCAAACAGTTTGTACCTGAAGTTATTCGGGTAGAGAATGTCGCTTAAGGCAACAGCGCTAATTTATTAGGAGAATCCTAAGCGATAAGTTTTTTTTAATTATTTTTTTTAATTATACTTTATTTTAATAGTAGGATTCAGGGAAGTCCTGCTCCCGGAATATCGACTTCAACGAATTCAATTCTACCGGCGTCTCTTGTATGCTTTGATGTTGCGACAAAAAGAGTTTGACGATCTGGACCACCTAACATGCAAGCATAGGCGTCATTTTCTACTTTTACTATATGCGTAATTTTTCCTCCCTCAAGAACACGAACAACTCTTCCTCTTCCAGGTGCAGCTAGCCAAATACCTCCTTCTGCATCCAAACAGATACCATCTGGAGCTAAGGATTTGAGGTTGGCCCAGAGTCTACGTCCTGTAAGCGACCCATCTTCCAATATATCAAAAGCAGTTAACTTGGCAGCAAAGGTTTCTGCTATTATAAGGGTCTTATCGTCTGGTGTGATAACAGTTCCGTTAGGAAAAGCCATGTTCTCCACGACGATTCTTGCGGATCCATTTGGTTCTACAAGTATAAGCTTTGATGGCGCGTATGGTTTACCGTTAAAGTAATCGAATCCCATATTCCCTACATATGCTCGGCCCATTTTATCTACTACCATATCATTACATAATACGGTTTTGAACTTGTTTAAATCTGCGACTACTTTGACACCTTCAGGATCGAGTCGTAATAGGGTATTATCTCCCATCGATACTACTAATAATCTATTGTCAGGAAGCCATCCTAATCCTGATACTTGATCATCTCTCTCAAGTATTGTTTCAGAAATTCCATTCAAATCAACCGTTAATACTTTGTGACCGTCGATGTCAACGAACCAGAGTTTATCTTCGTGCCACCTGGGACTTTCGGGAAATTTAAGTCCTTCAAGTAACACTTCTGTCCTAAGAGTTATTCTTTTACTCATAATTTGTATATTGATAAATAGTTATTAAAATCTCTTTTTGAGAATAAGATTAGTTATTTTTTAAAGGAACTATTTTCAAAAAGTTAATTACATTATCTTAATTATTACCCAATTAATAAACGCATGAAATTATTGAGAATAATATGAACGAAAACGAGAACAAAAATAGTGAACACCCGGAAGGAATCGAAGAACCAAAAAAGAATTCAAGGCGCGCCAGACCCACCAAAAAAACACAAAGCCAAGCATTGCAAGAAGCATTAGGTATTCAGCCAGACGACCTTAAAGACATTGAAGGAAAATTATCAGTAATAAAATTTTTAGATTATTTTTCAGAAGAACCTTTAGATTTTGCTTTTAAGGAACGTTCTATTGACCAGTACATAAAAAGAATAACAGAAAGAATAGATAAATTTGATACTGCTGGGGAAGAAGACAAACTCCTTAAAAAAGGATTTGAAGATAAGAAAATCCTTGAAGCAGTTGAACGGATAAAAATTAAAACCGAGGAATTAGCGATAAGTAAAGGAATCAATAAGCCAGTAGAAAAAAGATTGCGAAATCTAAATTTGATTATTACTGCGCCCTTATTAGGTATTGCTTTATTATTTTTTATCCTCCCACTTTTTGGTATAGACATCTCATTTTTTATGTTACCTCTATTGTGTGTGTTTTGTATGGTACCTCAATTTGTGAGGAACTCCACTGTTAAAAAATGGTTTCGATTTAAAGAAGAAAATCGAGATGAACTTTATACAAAAAATCGCGATGACATACTGGTCTTAAAGAGTTATGTTGGTGAAATTTTATCAAACGTTCGATCAAACCTAATAGAGTTAAAAGTTCCACTGGAACTAATTAAGTTTTCTCTATTTCACAGAGATTATGAGGATTTAAATGTGATAAACCAGAAACAAATGAGAGGACTTACAGAATATTACGTCTCATTTGAATATCCCGAAGGTATGGAGGCTTTTCCTATTCCTACGGCCCTTCAGCAACAATACAACCAACCTATATTTCCAGAAAAGAAAAAGGGCGATAAACTCGAGAAAAACTTCGTTGTATTGACCGAAATGAAAGGTAAAGAAGGAATTATTACGAGTTTTCTTCCCAGATTAAAGGACAATCTTGCTGATAAAATCAACCAAATGTTAAGTGAATCCGAATTTACTGAATCCGATCTCGAGTTTAGCAAAATTATACCTAATTACTCTAGTGACGCCGCGATTTATTGTATATGTGGTGAAATTGCTAAAATTGAAACTGTTAATGTATGCAATTGGAAAAATAAGTTTAAGTTTTACTTATTTGAAGGTAGACAATGTAAATGTGGCGATCAAATATACGCTATTTCTTTGATGGACGAAGATGATTCTATTCCTGAAGAGCTAAAAGATGTTTTTTTAAGTTAATCTTATTTTCTTTTTTTAATTTTTGAGTAATAATCGTATAAAAGTTTATAACCGCGAACAGCTCGTTCTATTTCGTTTTCAAACACAGGAATTTTCAATTCTGTTGCGGATTTGGTCACTCTTTTTGCCCCTTCACGCTCGGCTTGAATTAGAATGGTGATTATTGGTTTATTTGGATAATTATTAATAAGAGAAGAATAAATATTGAAGTCAAATTCGATTTCAGTAAAGAACTCTAAAGCTAAAATTAATCCATCGACAGCTTTATCTTTTAATAAAGCTTCTGAAGCTGTATTATATATACCACAAATTTTAATTCCAACAAATTTTTCTGGAGGCCAATAATCAACCGGATTTCCAAAAGCACAAGTGGATCCTCCAACTTTATCTTCTATTATATTCCTTGAAATTTCGCTAGGTTTGGCAAGTGCTAAATTTTGCTTTCTCATTTCTTTAATAATTAAATGAATTGCGCCTGAACTAGGACCAATTATGCCTAAATTAATTCCTTTAGGTTCAGGACACCATAAAAATATTTTTGCAGTTTCGAAAAGTTCGATATAATTCAGAACGGATATTCCTCCGACTTTCTTCAATTTAATCTCCTGAGCTTCGTCTTTACCTACGTAATAAAATAGTATAGGTTTTTCAGTGCTAACTTTCTGCACCGCTTCAATTAATTCGTCTGTAATATCTCTAATAAAGAGTGAAATAACTTTAGTCGTATCGTCATGTAAGAAATATTCTAACACATCAGCTTCATTAATGTGGAAACCTTTACCTAAATGTATTACCTTCGAAATTGGTAATCTTTGTGAAGGCGTCCACCAACCCATTGCTCCTGCCAACCCGCCAGATTGAGCTATGAAGCTTATACCTTCTTTCACATCTTTATTCCCCCGCATTATATGCTGTCGAACGGGAATTATCGATGTAGTGAAGTTATCTCCAAAATTGATGATACCGAGCATTGACGGTCCTAAATAAGTAATGTTATATTTGATGCAAGTATCATGTAATTTAAGAGTTAAATCGTTAATTTTTGTTCCCGGTTTTAATTCAGTTTGTATCGCAACATATTTAACACCAAGCTGGCCTAATTTTTCTACAATTTCAAGAATATCTTTTCCTAAAACAATTACGGCTAATTCTGGAATCTCAGGTAATTCCTCAAATGAGTGGTAAGATTTTACACCTAAAATATCATTTGCGTTGGGATTTAAAATATAAAGCTTACCTTTGTAAAAAATCTCTAGCAAGTTTTTCAAGACGGTGTAGCTAAAAGAAAGAGCTTGCCGAGAAACTCCGATTATAAGTACGCTTTTTGGGTTAAAAAATGGTTGTAAGTCTTTCAAGGTACATCCTTCATGATTCTATTATTTTTGCTAATAAATATGAGAGGTATAATCGTTAAAAATTTAATGTTTATTTTTTAAATTTTGGCTTTATTTCTTGAAAGAATACGCTTCTAATACAAATTCTACCGCCTTTTTTCCGTCACGGAAGTTAGGACTTTCTTGTTTTTTAGTTAGAATACAATTAATAAAATGATCAATTAACTTGTTTTGAGCAGATTCTCTAGGTGGCTTAACTTTTAGTAGATCTTTAATTTGTTTGTTTCTTTTCAAGCTCTTTGGACCAAAAGAAGGGGAAATCCTTCCACTTAAATCTATTTTAATAAAACCTTTTGTTCCAAAGATATCTATTGTTTCTGAAGGTTCGCTACACCAAGAAACGCTGATAAGTCCTGATGCATCATTCTTAAATTGAAAAAGAACATTACAATTATCCTCATCTTCCATTTTTATACAAGAGGTGCTAAAATTTATTCCGTTAACTTTATCGTATTCTCCTATTAAGTATCGTAAGATGTCAATGCAATGTACCCCAAGATCTAATAATACACCTCCACCTGCTTTTTTAGAGTCAAAAAACCACTTTTCTTCAGAAAGAGCCTTCCACGATTTATAAGGCCCATAATGACTGAAATAATATCTTACTAAAGTGATTTTACCAAGAATTCCTTCATCTATAGTACCTTTTATTAACTTAAAAATTGGATTATATCGCTTCTGGAATGATGTAAAGAAAATTAAGTCCTTAGAGGCTAGTTCCGATTCGATTTGGTGCAATTCTTCCCTTGAAATTGCAATAGGTTTCTCACACAAGATATGGCAATTTTTCTCGATAGCTTTTAATATTATTGGAGCGTGTAAGTAATTAGGAGTACAGATGCTAACAACATCTAATTTTTCGATATCAATCATTTGTTCCCAGCTATCATTACCAGCATATACTTTCGGAACATGAAACTCCTCAGATGCTGCCTTTGCGTGTTCTTCGGTTCTGGATGCAATCGCCACTAATTCACAATCTAGATTTTTGGAAAATCCCGATAGATGTATAGTTCCAAAACCGCCTGCTCCTACTATTCCTATTTTTAAAGCCATAATCTGAATATATTATAATTTTTGTAACAGAATATCTTTGGTGATAAAATGATAAGATAATAAAATTAAATATATAAGACTTGATTTTAGAGCGATTTAAGCAACAGCAAACTCGAACATTGGGACTTCTCGTCGCTTTTTATCGTCATAGAGAGGTAATCCGGATTGTTTAAATATTTCGGGTGTCTTGTATTTAAGAACAACAATTGAACAGTGACTAGAGATTTTCATAGAAGCAACCCTTAATCTATCTCTTACGATGGGCAGGTTTTTCAAGCTAGTCCCAACATCACAAATAATTGCTCCTGCCCGCACTCGGGCACATACTCCTGTTGATCTACCAAAAGAATTCCTCATTCCTGATTGTACACGGTCAGCCCCTGCGAACGCCAACATTCTATTTTCTCTATATTTCTGGAAAGGTTTTGGTCTTACTCGAAAACGATAATTTGCCCTACCTAAGTACTTTTGTAAGGCACCGTTTACTGTAATACGGATTGCTTCAAGCGTATTAGACGAGATTTGAATTTGCGAATCTACCTTTAATCCCGCTACTATTTCCCAATCTTCCCAAGGAACCTCCTTGTTTCCGCCCCAGAAGCGAACTATTTTACTTTGGGCCCCTCCTCGAGCATACTCTCTCCTATGATTAGCACTACGCTTATGTTGGTAAGGTCTTCTAGTCCACTTAGAGTAACAGTGCCACGGTCTTTTATGAGCCATATCTAAATCACTTTATTAGCATACCATTTACAATCAATAAGAAATAAAATTATAAAAGGTTATTAAATTCAATCTATGAAGAATAGTTAAAAAATTTTATTAAAATTACATTTTTAGCAGCAAAAAATAGTATTATGCTCGATAACTATACTGCTTTTGTAAAGAAAACGGAGATATTGTGTAAGGGATTATATTTAGATGAAAATTTACTTGATCACTATAGAAATCAGGGGATCGAGATATCGTACGGTCGTAAAGGAGGTGCTGGACCATCAGGAGGGAGGTATTTCCTTTTTGAAAACCGAACTATCGTAAACGCAGCTCTTTGGAACGACCCTCAAAAATCAAACCTCGTAATAAAAGAAAATATTAATGGATATTTTGAGATATATGATACTAATAATAAAATTGAGCATAGTAAATTGAAATTGGTTCAAAACCCGCTTTTTTACAGCCCTGAATACAAAACCTCCGACGGTATCCTGATGAAGAAAATTGCATTGGTCCATGGTATAGACTGCTTATCAAGTACTATTTATCAAAAATGTGTTTATCATGGATGCGGTGAAGGGTGTAAATTTTGTGGTATCGAGTTAAGTTTAGAGAATGAGGCAACTATAGAAGAAAAGAACTATACTCAAATGTCCGAGGTAATCGCGGCAGCGAAAAAAGAGGGGAGATGTAACCACATGACTTTAACGAGCGGAACCGACGAAACAAAAGACAAAGGTGCTAAGCGATACATCGAACTTTTAAAAGGGGTTAAAAATAATTACCCAAACCTTCCTTTACACGTACAAATCGAACCACTAGAAGAATTATCTTATATAGACGATTTAAGAAATGCTGGTGCGGATACCATCGGAATCCATCTTGAAGTTCTCGATCAACACATTAGGGATATAATTACTCCTGGTAAATCTCGTATTACTTATGAGTTATATGAAAAAAACTGGAAGCACGCACTTGAAGTTTTCGGTAAAAATCAGGTTTCTACCTATCTTTTAACTGGTTTTGGCGAAACATCGGATGACTTTATCTTAGGAGTCGAAGAAGTAATTTCTTTAGGTGTGATACCGTATATTACACCGGTAAGATCTATACCAGGGATAAATAATTTACCCGTCACAAATCCTAACATAATGGTAGATATTTATAGTAAAGCAGCTAAATTAATGAAAGCATACGGAGTAAATCCTTTAAAAAGTAAAGCTGGGTGCGTACGATGTGGCGGTTGTTCAGCAATAAATGATGCTTACAAAAGTCTGTAGCTTCTTTCAAATAAGATTTTAATATAAGTTCTATACGAAATCTAATTTTAACTGAAATTTTACCGATTTTGGAGAAACACTATACTAAATTCTATTTTAAGAGATATTATGAAAAAAGTTAATATATTTAGATTCCTATCAAGAATTAGGAAAAATCAAGTTATTATTTACATAATCTGGTGTTCATTCCTAAAGGAAGGATAAAATTATGACTGAAATTGATGAAAGTAAAACCTTAAAACCGACTAAGAGCGAAAGACGAGAGAAATTTGAGAACCTTTCGGGTATTGAGATAAAATCGCTCTATACCCCTGAAGACATTAAAGATAATAAGTACAGTACGGATTTAGGGGAACCTGGAGAATACCCTTTTACTCGCGGGGCTTATCCTAACATGTATCGAGGTCGTTTATGGACAATGAGACAATTTGCTGGATTTGGTACTGCAGCGCAAACTAATCAAAGGTATAAATTTTTGTTGGAGCATGGAACAACAGGTTTAAGCGTAGCATTTAGTTTACATACTATTTATGGTTACGAGGCTGACGACGAAAAAGCTTTGGGCGAGGTTGGAAAGGAAGGTGTCTCAATCGATACATTAAAGGACATGGAAAGTTTGTTTAGTGGTATCGATTTGTCAAAAATTTCTACTTCAATGACGATAAACGCTCCAGCATCTATATTATTAGCAATGTACGTAGTGACAGCCGAAAAACAAGGACATTCCGCTGATAAACTAAGAGGGACAATTCAAAATGATATTCTTAAGGAATATATAGCCCAAAAGTCCTGGGTTTTTCCACCTGAACCCTCCATGCGTTTAATTATTGACACAATTGAATACTGCATTAAAAATATTCCCCAATGGTACACAATTTCTATATCGGGTTATCACATCCGGGAGGCTGGTTCTACAGCAGTTCAAGAGCTCGCTTTTACTTTAGCCGATGGTTTTGCTTATGTTGAAGCTGCGATGGAACGAGGTTTAGATGTGGACGATTTTGCTCCCAGACTTTCCTTCTTCTTTAATTCTCACAATGATTTTTTTGAAGAAGTTTGTAAGTATCGCGCAGCTCGACGCATATGGGCTAAACGATTGAAAAACAAATACGGAGCAGAAAAGAAAGAATCCATGAGGTTACGCTTTCATACTCAAACTGCGGGCGTATCGTTAAGTGCTCAAGAACCAGAAAACAATATAGCTAGAGTTACAATACAAGGTTTAGCTGCTGTTTTAGGAGGGACTCAATCGCTTCATACAAACTCTTTTGATGAGGCTTTATGCTTGCCTACTGAAAAAGCAGCAAAAATAGCTTTACGAACTCAACAGATTATTGCTAACGAATCAGGAGTTGCGGATACGGTTGATCCACTCGCTGGCTCGTATTATGTTGAATGGCTTACGAATAAGATGGAAGAAGAAGCTGAAAATTACTTCGAAAAGATAGAAGCGTTAGGTGGCGTAATCCCTGCTATTAAAGCTAACTTTTTCCAAAAAGAAATTGCAAACTCCTCATACAAATACCAACGAGAAATTGAGAGTAAGGATCGAATCATCGTTGGAGTAAATGATTTTCAATTAAGAGAACCTTGCGCCACTCCTTTATTAAAAATTGATGAAAAAGTTGCTGAAGAACAAATTGAGATTTTACAACATGTTAGAGACCAAAGGAATAATGAAAGCGTTTTAAAGAAATTGAAAGAGTTAAAAAAAGCTGCGAAGGGCACTGAAAATTTAATGCCATATATAATGGATGCTATAAGAGAATATGCATCGATAGGGGAAGTAATGTCTGCTCTTAAGGAAGTGTTTGGAGAATATAGAGAAGATTCAATATTTTAAATTAGGTTATTATTATGACAGAGAATAGAAAGATAAAAGTATTAGTGTGTAAACCAGGATTAGATGGGCATGACAGGGGTGCGAAGGTCCTTGCTCGAGCGTTGAGAGATGCGGGTATGGAGGTTATTTATACGGGACTCCATCAAACTCCGGACATGATAGTTCAGACTGTTCTTCAAGAAGATCCAGATGCTGTTATGTTAAGCATGTTATCTGGTTCTCATAAAGCGTTGTGTCCTGTTATCATGGATAAACTCAAGGAAAACGAAATTGACGACGTTCTTGTCAGTGTGGGTGGCATCATACCCGACGAAGACAAACCTTTTTTAGAAGAACACGGATTAAAAGGGTTTTACGGGCCGGGTACAGAGCTAAAAACAATAGTAGAATTTGTTAAAAACAATTTGAAAAGATAGCGTACGATGGATTATTCCGATTTAATTGAAAAACTGCTAAATGGAAATTCTAGAGCGGTTGCAAGGCTTATCACCTTAGTGGAAAATGATATTGAAGCCGCAGAACACATCATTAATGCAATCTATAGCCACACGGGAAATGCGTATATTTTAGGCATTACCGGATCACCTGGAAGTGGAAAATCGACTTTTATTTCTACCTTAACTAAACTGTTTGCTAAGCAAGGCAAGAAAATAGGAATTATTTGTGTCGATCCAACCAGCCCTATAACTGGTGGTGCAATATTAGGTGATAGGATCCGGATGAAAGATAATTTCTCGCTGAAGGATGTCTTTATCCGGAGCATGGCCAATAGGGGACAGTTAGGGGGATTAGCAAGAGCAACGGAGGATGCAGTAAAAATCTTGGATGCGTATGGTTGCGATATAATCATTGTGGAGACCGTTGGAGTAGGGCAATCTGAAGTAGATATCTTTAAATCTGCTCAAACTGTAATTGTACTCTTAGTTCCGGGATCAGGAGATGATATTCAGGCCATAAAAGCCGGGATCATGGAAATTACAGATATTTTTGTAGTAAATAAAATGGATTTAGCAGGTGCCGATAAAAAGATTTCCGATGTTATGCAAATGTTAGAATTGAGAATGAATTATAAATACGAATCTGAAACCCACGAAGAAAACGACTTGCTCAAATCGAAATGGACTCCCGAAATCATCAAAGTTAATTCGATAAAAGGTGAAAACTTCGAACAATTAGTTGAGCTTATCAATAAACATAGAGATTTTCTAAAAGAATCTGGAGTTTCTCTTATTTACCAGAAAAACCGAATTAAAAGCGAAACGCTTCAAATTCTAAAACATAAAATCTCAAAAAAAGTCGAAGGTTTAATTCATTCAAATCCCACTATTGATGAGTATTTGCGGTTAGTTATGGATAAAAGCCTCGATCCTTATTCTATGGCAAACTTGATTATTAAATTGTTAGGAATAGAATAATTATGATTTTTTTTCAGTATAAAAAGGTAAAAGATAATTTTTATTCGTCTCTTAGATTTATTAATTTATATTGAGAAAGATTAAAAAATGAAAAATATAAGTATAATAATACTGGTTTATCGAATTTGTGTTGTCGTTCTAACTTTGTTTACAATAGTAGCGGGTTGGTCTATCAGCGCTATTGAATCGGAGATACCTTTCATATGGTTAAGCGGTTTTAAATACTACACAATACAAACAAATCTTATGGTTTCGGCATGGTTAATACTCGCGATTGTGTGGTATAAAAAACCAGAGGCTCTCAAAAAGATATCTGGCTCATTAAAAGGGGCTTTCACACTCTATATAACTACAACTTTCATCTTCTTTGCAATTCTGTTACAAGGACTTTACCATCCGACTGGATTTGCGTGGTTTTCTAATATTGTATTACACTATCTTACCCCTATCTTATTCATTGTCGATTGGTTATTAACAGAAACGAAAATTAAGTATAAGTGGAAATATTTACCCTATTGGACAATATACCCGCTATGTTATTTATTGTTTTCTTTTATACACGGTACCTTCACGGGTGATTATCTATATCACTTTTTAAACATAAACTACCTCGGCATTGCAGGTTATGCTTTAAGCGTTAGTCTCTTAATAGGGGTAGGTTTAGTTTTAGGAAGCCTGTATATTGGGATAAATCGAATACGAACAAAAAGCTAAAAAGTAATTAAAAATCATTATTTTTCTTTCTTTGGATCAATCCATTCAGAATAAATTTCTTCGACAATAAGAGTCGTACTACGATTGCATTCTTTACATTTTTCATCGCTCACCTTCTTGAAAACATAATCCCCAGCTTTAAATTCGCGAGGATATTTAGCTTTACATTCATTACACTTTAAAATTGTTGTTTTCTTCGGTTTAAAGCGATCTTTTCGATCGAGTATTTCTCCTAAATCCGGAAGTGGTGGAAATTGAGGTTCTTCAGCCATTCTAATAACTCTAAATATAATTGATATTTGTGTTTATAAATAATTAACAACTAATAACTTTTTAGGTTCACAATTAGAAGTTAAGAATTTATAAAGTCTGAAGGCGTCAAAAGTATAATTACCTTTCCAATATCAATAGTGGGAAATTGGTTAACCTTACATCCTCTCTGAATTTTCTTTATTTTTAATTTTCTTCCGTTGTTGATGGTAAAATAATAGGACAAGTAGATTCGTTAATAGATGAAATAACCAAGGATATAATATTCCCAATTGAATCATAGCAAATGAATATATGAAGGAAGATATTAGAGTACTGATTACATGACCCCAATTTTTCGAAGTCGAATAATGAACTAACCCAAAAACAATAG
>JAEOTS010000186.1 GCA_016839745.1 Promethearchaeota archaeon | reverse complement strand
GTTTTTTTATCTCGACTTAGTAGCTCTCTATCTTTTTCTAGCGTGATTAATTCTGTTTTGGCAGTTTCTAAAACTTCTATAAATTGTTTAAAATTATCTTCAACAGATCGTAACGAGTTTTCGATGATTTCTATGGCATTTTTTTTTTCTGACATTAGGTTTCACATAAATGTTTTTAATTAATAATTATAAGTTTAATTTAAATATATAAGTTAAACTAAGTATAAAATATTGAACTCTGCATTTGATTGGTATTGTTAAATATTGAACAAAAAAACTATTAGAAATTAATTACTCATGAGTGTTTTTGATAAGGAAGATCGCAAGTTCTTTAAGAGGATAATAATTTTAATCATTTTGCTAGTGATCTCTCTTTCCTATTTAGTTTATGATAGATCCATCAGTTATTCTCGCTATGAAAGAGTCGAATTTCAATCCGCTGGTGCAACTCTCTACGCAAATCTTTATTATCCCTCAAAAAATATAGATTTTCAAGAACAAAGACCTCTAGTGATTTATTGTCACGGAATAGGGAGTCAAAGAGACTTTGATCTAAGGATTCCAATCGAACTTTCGAAGAGAGGTTTTTATGTTGCAGCTTTAGACTATCAGGGACATGGCGAAAGCGGTGGGAATATCATAAATATAGATCCTGTTTCAAACAAGCCTGCTTTAGCTCAAGATTGCTCAAAACTATTAGATAAACTTGAAACACTACCTTTCTATTCAAATGTGAATATTTCCCAGATTGGATTAATAGGACATTCTTTAGGGGGTTTTGTTTCGCTTATGAACCAAGCTTTAGATCCCCGGTTCAATGTTACTGTTGCATGGGCTCCTTTGGTCAATTTTGATCCTCAGATTATTCCCATTCTTCCTTCTGAATACGATGAATACATTCCTGCTAATCTACTAAACTCAACAAACACAAATAATCTTTTAATTATCATGCATGTGGATGACGAAGTAATAGCTTTTGAAGATCAAGCATTAGTAGCCCAAAATTTAACTGGTTGCGCCTTATTTAATATAACAGAGCCTTTAATTGGGGGAGGCCACCAATTATTCTCAAATACAGTTATAATAGAATCAATAAAATGGTTCGAGAATTATTTTTTCAACTCTGAAACTAAAAACGGACCAATAAACATAACATTCCTAGTAAACTATGCTATAATTTTTATAACTCTGATTTTACTAATATTAATCGTTCTATCACTCATCATCTATACTTCTAAATTTTTCCCGTATAAAAAGGAGATTTTAGAGAAGCCTTTGCCAAAAATAACGGGAACAATCTCAAAAATTAAAGATCGCGCAGTAAAGGTAAGAAAAATTTTACAAATTATAGTTTATACAACACTTTTCTTACTTAACTGGGAGATATTTGAAAGAGCATTCGGACTTATAGGTATCTTTTATGCATCTCTCAATATCACTGTTATTTACTTTACGGTTAAAATAATACGGTATTTACTCAAACTAAAGGAGCAAGATGTTAAATTTGATTTAAATCATATTATAGAATTAATTAAATCAGAATTTCAGCTAAAATACCTATTTTATGCTATAATATGCAATGTTTATTTCATAGTTATCTATTTGATATTTAGTTTTTTTTATCCTTTTGCGTTCATGTGGCCCTCTAATTTCCTCGATATTTTTTTAGCCGCAGCCGTAGCATTCCCTGTATATTTCTCTTTAGAACTTTTATATCGCAAGGTCATTTACCCCCTGCTAAATTTCGTTAAAGGAGAACGGAAAAAATCCTTTTTTATAATTATTATTGCGATATATGTCCAAATTAATTTAATAACCTTAACTTGGACATGGGCTTTCTTCCCTTCTGTAATTTTTATGTACATAATCTTTTTATATGCGATAATTCAAAATACATTTATTTATGAAAACACTCAACGCTTTAGTACCGTTATTTTAAGCTCCTTTGATATCATCCAACTCTTTTTTGCTGCCGTAATCTCTAACGCTATTGGTATTGGTGCTGTACTTCACCTATTCGTAATTATTTAGTTAAATCATATGGAATTTTAATTTATCTTTTAATTCTCAATTTCAAATCCTTAATTAAGCATTAGTAATTACTAGAAATCACATCATAGTTATTATTCAAAGATAAATAACTTTAAATTTTATCATTAGCGACTTAGTATGACATCTAATAACCATTCAAACAGTAATTCAGTTAAAAAACGGAGAGTGATCTTTGGAGTTTCTATTCCGGTCTTTTTAATGGGATTAGTCTCTCTTTTTACAGACATTTCAAGCGAGAGTATCCAAAGCATTTTACCTTTATTTATTATCGAAATTGGAGGGAGTACCCTGGTATTAGGATTGATTTCAGGAGTAACAAACGCGATTGCCAATGTATTAAAAGGAATTACGGGTTGGATGAGCGATAAAATAAACAAAAGAAAACCGTTCATCGTAGCGGGTTATTCGCTCTCAAACCTTTCAAAACCACTAATTGGTCTAAGTCCCTCATGGGAAATGGTATTAGGATTAAAAACCACTGATCGTATAGGTAAGGGATTAAGAACCTCCTCAAGAGATGCTCTTATTTCATATTATGCTGAAAAAAAGGGTAAGGCGTTTGGATTACATCGCGCTATGGATACCTTAGGGGCTGTTTTTGGTTCACTACTTGCTTTTCTTCTACTCTTTTTTGCGTGGAGTTATTCACAAATAATCTTCTTCTCTATAATCCCGGGACTTATAGCGGTTGCCCTTATACTTCCAGTTAAAGATGTTTCTCCAGAAGAATTAGATAAAAAATATAAAAAAAAAAATCACAAGGATAAGATGGAAAAAATTGATAGAAACTTTATTAAGTTAATAGTTATACTTGGAGTTATTGAATTTGCTAGCTTAGATGTAGTATTTTTAATACTCAGAGCGGCTGACTATATCCCTTCTGATTTAATTTACCTTATACCTATTTTTTATATGATTTTGAATATAGTATATACTATTTTCTCCCCTATCAATGGCTCCCTATCGGATAAATTTGGACGAAAACCGATTATTATTATAGGTTTATCTATTTTGTTGGTTTCTTGTGTAATCCTTGCTTTCCCTATTGAAGTTTCCTTATTTTCAGTAGTACTAATAGTTATTATTTATATTATGCATGGTTTTTACTTGTCATCTGTAGATCCTATCTCAAGAGCATATATTGCTGACCTAGCAGGTAAAGAAAAAAGAGGGCGTGCTTATGGCTATTACTATTTTTCGGTCGGATTCATTAGTATGGTTGAGGCTCTAATCTTCGGCTACTTATATGGCACATTCTCGTTTACTTGGGCGTTTATTTACATTTCAATTCTGTTAGCAGTATGTATTGTCATCTTTGCTATTACAGATTTTTCTAAAATAGTAAAAAAGAGTTGATCTATTAAAAATTTACGGAGATTTAGTTGAAACTAAGCTGAAGTCCATATCTGTGCTAAATGTAGTAAGACTTCTGAAGCTTTCTGTAACGCTAAAGTAGGAATATGCTCTTTTCTAGAATGGAATAATGATCCTCCAGAAAAGATGTTGGGCGTGGGTATCCCCATTTCGCTTAATCTCGAACCATCAGTTCCTCCTCTAATGGAATGAAATTTCACATCCAG
>JAEOTS010000185.1 GCA_016839745.1 Promethearchaeota archaeon | reverse complement strand
TATTTCTAATTGTCATTAAGATTTAAAATAATGAGAGTTAATTATAATAACGATGAGAGATTAAATTTTATAATTTTTTCATTTCGAATCATTAGAATACCTAAATAAAAATGGCTATTGATTTAGGAAAAGATCCAATATTATTGATAAGTCTTTCATTTCTTGAGATCCTGTTAATTCTTATTCCTGCTTTTATTGCTTCAAGAGTAGAAAAAAAATCACTACTAGATGAATTAAAAGAAATGGGTTTTCAAAGAAAACCGACCACCTTAAGAAATATGCTCCTTAAAGTGATCTTTGGATTACTAATTGGAATCATTTTCTTTTTGGCCAGTGGTTTTATAATATATTTTTTTGTAAACATTATAGTCCAAATATTGTTTGGAGCGCAATTTGTAGAGGATGGAATAAACAATGCCATTTCTACTACTCCTATTAGTCCTACAATAATACAGTTAATAATTATTATAGCAATTCAAATAGTTATTGTTGCTCCATGTGAAGAAGGGTTTTTTCGAGGATTTCTTATTAGAAAAAGTAATAAAAAAATAAAACTCCTTTATTCTATCATCTTTTCTTCAATAATGTTTTCTATTTATCATGTTCCTCCTTTCCTCGTCCCCTTATCCACGATAATTACTTTTTTTGGATATTACTTCTTATTTGGAATCTTTTTATCTTTAACTTTTGTCCTTTTTAAGAATTCTCTTCTCCCAAGTTCTATCGCTCATTTCACATTGAATATACTTATTCTATTATTTTGAGTTTTAGAGGTTTATTACGATATAATGTTTAAATGTATTGAAAGATAAATAAAAACATATATTTAATAAATCTTATATAGATAGATATAATTAAGTTAAACCTATCAATATAAATTATCTAATAATATATTAAAAAATAATAACCACTAATCAGTATGGGTTAAGTCCTTTGGCGAGCTACGATTTTACCTGGAAAATCATGATGTTAGGTGATGCAGCAGTTGGAAAAACATCTCTTACTATTAGATACATTTCTGGATTCTTTTTGGACGATTTAAAACTTACGATAGGGGTAGATTTTTATTCTAAGACCACAAATTTTAATGAAAAAAAAGTAAAATTACAAATATGGGATTTTGGAGGAGAAGAACGATTTAGATTCCTTTTACATCAATATTGTAAAGGTGCGAACGCTGCGTTTTTCCTGTACGATATAACTAATCGTCTATCATTAGACCATTTACCTGATTGGACTCAAATTATCCGAGAACACGCAGGAGATATTCCCATTATGCTAATTGGGTCAAAAGTTGATTTACAAGAGTTTAGAGCGGTCTCAAGAGACGAAGGGATTTTAGCCGCAAAAAAGTACAATCTATCTTCTTTTATAGAATTATCTTCTAAAACGGGTCAAAACGTTGAGAAAGCATTTGATGTAATTACCGAAATTCTTTTTGAAAGATATAAACCTGATAGTATTTAGATAATATTTTTTTTAATGAAGAGAAATAAGAGATTCCTTCTAAAAATTCAAACTTGCTCATATTTAATCTGCTAAGTGCCAAATTTGCATTTTATCTGCTCCTCTATTGCTCCACGCATAATATGGTATTGCTGTAAAATTTTTCCCGCTTGAATCCTTTCCGATAATTATGTTAACGCCTCCTAACAATTCTGGTTGGTACTTAACATTTAAATCCTGCTCCTTTTTAATAATCGTTGTAAATATATCAAGATCCTGATTGTCTTTTTGTTCTAAGCAATAAATTAAAGGACCATTAGATATCGCAACTCTGCCCCTATTGTTCTTGATTCTTTGGTCGCTTTTAACAAACTTTGCTTTCATCTTGAAAGTTATATCCAAACTATCGTTATTTAACCAGTTTCTTATAATTTCCACATATTTCCCACTAGTTAAGCCATTATAATGTTGTTCACCATTAATTTTTAACTCGGTTTCGATGCTCCATCTCGGAATCCTAAGAAATATCGAGAATTTTTGACTTTTATTTAAATTTAGTTTAATATTTATGTCCCCCTTCCATGGAAATCCTGCTTTTTGACTTAATTTAATCGTGTTTGACCCTAAAACAATATTAGCATTATTCCCAATATATTGATGAATCCAGATACCCTTCTCTGATGTGCTATAAATATACTTACCTAAAGAACTTACAGTTCGAGCGACATTAGGGGGACAACACGCACAACGAAACCATTCAGATCTTTTATATTTATCATTTGAAACTAAAGGATTATCGTATGTGTATTCTAAACCATCAATTGATTGTCCAACCAGCATCGCATTATACATTATTGACTCTATTAAATCTGCATACTTACAATTGCTTGTTATTTGGAGCATTCTCAAATTCCACATCATATTTCCAATCGCAGCGCAAGTTTCAGAATAAGAGTCCTCGTTTTCTAAAGCAAAGTCTTTTTGGAACCCCTCAGTACCTTTTTCAGATCCAATCCCGCCGGTTAGATACATCCTGGCTTTAACCATCTTTAACCATACTCTTCTAAGTGCGTGCAATAACTCATTATCTCCTTTCTCAGAGTATAGGTCTGCCATTCCACAAAATAAATACATTGCTCTAACAGCGTGACCTACTGGTTTAATAATATCTCTAACTGGAACATTAGATTGAATGTAATTCCCGTTTAGATTCTCTTTAAGAAGAAATAATTGACCTTTCAAAGTAAGTTTCGACACCCATTCAGCTACCTCGCTTTCTATCGCGGAGATATCGAGCGGTGTTTCTACTGCTTTCTGATACTCTTTATTTTTTTTCTCTGCTATACTGAGTGTAGAAATCATGTCTAAATACTGATTTATAGCATAAGTTTTAAAGTTTGAGATGTTTCCTCTTCGATTGATAAATTCTTCAGCTAAACATAAGTATTTTGAGTTTTCGGTTATTCTGTATAACTCGATTAAAGCCATTTCAATTTCCTCATGGCCTGGAATCCCTTTTCGTTTTCCATCAAGAAATAGTTTTACAAGCAAATCAGCGAATTTTATAGCTACATTCATTAAATTATTGCTTCTAGTTGCATTATGATGGGCAATCGCAGCTTGAATAAGATGACCCGCGCAATACATTTCGTGCATAAAATAATTATTCGTAAATCTCTTTTGTAGAAACCTTGTTGAGTAAAAGGTGTTAATATAGCCATCTTTAGTCTGAGAATTACTAATTAAATCAACGATTTCATTTACCTTTTTTCCTAAATCAGGTTTTTTATGGGTGTGTAAGATATAACTAGCCGCTTCGAGCCATTTATATAAATCAGAATCAAAGTAAGATTCACCTTTTTGAATCCCCTTTTTAATTCCTGAAGCAACTCTAAAATTATCTATGTGAAAATCTTGCTCCAATTTTTCATACTGATGAAGAATAGATATTTCTCGATTGATCCGCTGTCTTTTTGACCAAAAATCATCGTTAATATTAACATTTTCAAACGAAACTGGTCTGAGCTTATTGAAAGGACGCTTATTAGTGTTATAGATCATCTTTAGAAAACTGCTATTTTAAAAAAAATATAGAAAAAATAATTAAGAATAGAAAATAAAATATTTTAATTATTCAATCCAATGAAGTGAAAACAAAATATGTCTGATTTTACTTATTTAATAGGGATTATTTTCGCAATCCTAGCAGGAATTGTGGTTTATATCGGAGTTCTTATTCAAAAACACGTGATTAATAAACACTCTAATGACCCCAAATTCATCAGAAGTCTTGTTAAAAACCCATTTTGGATTATCGGATTGCTTTTACAAATTGTTCTAGGAGGACTTGTTTTTTATTTTATTGCGATCATCTTTATAGGACCTGCTCTCGTTCCTGGTCTTATGTCCGGAGGTTTAATTGTACTATCATTAGGTTCAGTTAAAATTTTAAATGAAAAATTAGGAAAAGAAGAAATAATTGGAATTTTGCTTATGATCTCTGGTGTTACATTACTTGGTTTAAGTGAACTCTCGCTTGATGTCTCTACATTTAATATTTTAGATTCCGGTTTTATATTTCGAATAATCGTTTTTTCAATAGTTATTCTTTCTTTAGCAATTGTTTTCGAGATATTACATAGAAAGTACGCTAAAAATAAAGGTATTATAATGGCAATCGAGGCTGGTTTAATTCTTTCTCTTAATACAGTCTGGGCGAGTCCTGGGACAACAGTTGTAACTCATGTAGTAGATGGAATTATAATAGAAGAAGAAATAATTTTTGGAATTATAATTGGCATAATTCTTCTCTTAATCGTAGCTATTGGAATCACTATAGGTCAAATTTCGCTTAAATATGGTCAAGCTAATATTTTGGCTCCATTAAATAGTGTTCCAATTCAAACTATCCCTATAGTAGCTTTTTTTATTATATTTCTTTCAATGCCTCCAACTACTCTTTCAGTAATTTTTATGGTAATCGGATTCGTACTAGTGATCATGAGCTCTTTTTTGCTTACTAAAAGACAAGCAAAGCTTGAAAATTTAAAGGAAGTTGAATAAATCTTTCTAAAATTAAAAAAATAAAACGAGAATTTTATGTTCTCTTTGTTGTAAAGAAAGCTATAAGTCCATAAATTAAGCCGTTAAGGAGACTTCCACCTACAACAATAAATAGTGCCCCATATCCAATAGATGTGTTAGTGATGATATATTGATAGCCGCCACTGTAACTCATTAGTATGATCGATACAATCATGCTGACGATAGAGGTAAGAAAAACTCCAAAAAATGAATGTAATCTTTTCTCTCCAACTCTTCCCGCAACTATGGCTGCAATTAGGGAAGCAACAAGAAATTTAAGGGAAAATAATAAACCATTTAAATTATTATATACAATTCCGCTTGCAATTTTATCCACACTTACCCAAATCGGACGTCCCATTGTACAGAAGAGATGAAAAATTAGACCTTCTGGATATGTAAATAGACCGATTATATCGTCAAATCTACCAAAACTAGCGTAAACTATGATCACAAATAACAGACTAGCAACCATTAAAGCTAATAAACTAAACAAAAATGCTTTTAAAAAACTCATTTTAAAATCCTTTTCATATCATATAATTAAATAGATTAATCATAGATTGAGCTATTCTCTTATTTAAACCTTCCCGATTTTGTTTGAGATAGAATAGGATTATAAGAACATTAAAAAAACGGGAAATTGATCTAATTATTGAATCCAATACTTAAAAAAATACTAATTCCTTGGTTTAATCAAACTTCTCTATTTTAAAGGAGAAAAGATCAAATATAATGAATATTGTTATCATAAAATCTTATTCACATATAAAGTACTATTTAGAAAGTCATTGAGTTTTACCAAACAGTCACATATCACCATTGCATACTTGATCAACCTTATCATTCAAACTCAGTTTTTGATCATATCTAGTGATTTGACATTGCTAGTAAAAAGAATATTTTTTATCAACAAGAATTTTTTTTGTCGACCAAAATGGGATGATAAAATTACTCGGATAATCTATGATCAACCAACACATTTAAATATAAGAAATTCCAATTTAAATATAATTAACATCTAATATTTATAACAAATCTTTAAAAATTTAAAAATTAGTGGAGGAATGAAAAAAAATGGCTGCATTTGCATGGAGTCCTTTACGGGCTTTAATGAAAAAGGCTGGAGCAGAAATCGTAAGTAGAGCCGCAGTAGATAAGTTAATGGACTATTTAGAAGAATATGCCAAAACTTTAACTGG
>JAEOTS010000032.1 GCA_016839745.1 Promethearchaeota archaeon | reverse complement strand
TGATACTCATTTCTTTCGTAATGCATATCTATTCAATCTTGTTTCAATTCTGTTTTTTATATAATCAGTTAGTGAAAGATATATATGAGTTAGAGAGACCAATATTTATATTATTCTTTTATTTCAAAAAAAACTTATAAGAAAATTCTCTTTTATGGTTTGGTATTATTAAAAAGATAACCACCTATTGAGGAATCGTTAAGAAGGAGCAACTGTATCGTTAATTGTTCTAAACACATTTTTGACTTTTACTTGGTCTTCAGTTAAAAGTATGACTAGATGCTCAAGAATTTTGATCGATAAAATGTAATAATTATCAGAGTGAATAATATTAAAATCTGGACTATGCAAACCGATACTTTCAGTAGTTTCTTCTGCTAATTCGTAAAGTTGAGAGATATTCAGAGATATAGAAGCCTTATTAAACTCGTCCTCGTTGATGTAGGACTTTTTTATTACTCCATTTTCTGATGAGATTAAAATGAAATAAACTTTTGGTCCTAATTCATTAATCAAATTGTTCAATATGGCGTCCATATCTATAGTCAGCGTCATCTAATTAATTTATAAATTCGAATTATAAATATGTTTGGGTGAGACTTTATGCGAGTACTAATTTCTCGCACACTTTTTTTTATTACCTATGAAAGACCAATTAAATTGAAAAATATTTTTCAACCACAGGTTCAAAAGTGTGAAATTGGTTAAGATCGCCATTAAAATCTTTCAAGCAGTCGTAATATAGCTCAAAAAATTCTTCTTTTAGTAATTCCATATATCTTTCAATAGTTCCAGATATTGTTGGTTGTTCTACAAGATAGGCGAATATAATTCCTTCTTCAACAGTTATAAGAAACTTCTGGTTTTCAAAATTAATAGCTTGAAGATTTTCTCCAGAACTTTTCCCTATAACTTCATTTGAAAACATTAAAATAGCTGAGAGAAAACCCCCAATTTGGATATAATTTTCTGATAGATTTGTTTTATCATTTCTGATTTTCGTAAATAGTGTGTGACCTGTCGTACTAATTACAAAGAGAGCTGAAAGCCCTTTAACACTAGGAATAGCTCTATTACAGATTTGCCATATTTTCGAATGTGAGACATTAGAACAATATAATTTAACTAATAATCTCGAAAGTGAACAAAGGTCCCCGTAATTAACTAATTTATCTTTCTCGTTTATATAAAATAGTGAGATTCTCTCGTTCCCAACAGAATAAAAATGAATGTAAACCGTGAAAATTCCAAGTAGGTCTATAATTTTTCCTTCTTTCTTACTTAAAATCTCTGTACGATAGAGATGTATTAGATCTTTCATTAGAGAACGGCTAATCCCTTTATTGAACACAATATTATATCGATTTTGATTCATTGAAATTAAACCAATACCTAACACTTGGATTTCCTTTTGTAACTCCAATGATTCCTGAGAAATATCCTCTATTTCGATCATTTTTTTTTGTGGTAAAATATATACTAGAAAGTAGAAAAATTGTGTTCACTACACTATTATTTAGATCAAAATCATATTTAAATGTTTGTTTTTTGTCATCAAAAACAAAGTTCTTGCAGCAAATTAACACACAAAAAAGAAACGAATTTAATCGCAAAAATTACTTAAATTTGTAATAAGGCTAAGAAAGCAAATTTTATTATATTTTGAGAGGAAATTTCTTTTTCATAACAAAAATAGTAATGCACTTTTCTTTTAACACACATTTTTTTTACATAACTTGAAATAGATATAAGTAGAAATTTAATGGGCCTGGCAGGATTCGAACCTGCGACTTTGGGTCGATGGAAATTTCCACCTGACATCCCAGTCCGAAGCCGGGTACCCCTCGAATCGTGAGATAAATTATCACACAATTATCCAGACTAGATTACAGGCCCGATTTTTTCTAGATTAAAAATGCGATAAGAAAAAATCGAATGTTTATTGTTATTCTTTATTTCTAAAAAAATTATCTATCCCATTAAAAAATAATAAAACAAGCAATTTTTATTTTTTAATCTGAATTGTTTGCGATATAATCCATTAAAGTAAAAAATAAAGATAGAAGATTTCTTGCTTGTAGAGCGTCAGATAAATCTCCTCTAATTTTGATTAAGCCTCTCATAAACGCATCAGGTGCTTGTATTTTCCTTGTTATGACTTTTTTCATGGTATTTTTTGTAAGAAAAAAGTGTATAACGCCCAACCCCTCTGAGTTTTCCTCAAAATACGAATTGTTGTATGTAACCGACCCACCGATTTTCTTAAGCCAGATGTTATAATCAACGTCATTAATGTATATGTGGTACATTTTATCGTCGTATAATTTCAATTCTTCGTGAAATTCTTCGTTTTCATTTGCTATCTTTATTCCTAATCTAATGAACTTGTCTATTGTAGATTTAAATGTACTCTCTGACGATTCCAATGAGTTCAACATCATCAATATAGCATTCGAATCAATCATTACTAAAGTTTATCCCTCTAACACTTCAATTTTACTAATTGATATATTCGCATTTCTTCCTATTAATATTATGAAATTACTATTGATAGATCATTTATAGTAGTATATAATATTGTCATGATAAGAAGCACAAAATGATTATTTAAAACCGTTTTTTTTCCTTAAATACTTAACAAATATTCGGAAAAGCTTTATATATCTTAACCCTTGAGAGAGAGACCCCTCGACATTAATTTTTCCTTTCATGAAAGCATCTGTCCCGCTTATTTCATCTTTTAAAATTTGAATAATTATGTCCTTATTAAACTTTATGGTAAATAAAGCTTTTGGGTTAACACCTTTCTCGTAATGAACTTTTCCATCCGAAACTTCCAACCAATAATTAAAATTTGCATCAGACACATATGTTTGATAAATATCGTCAAAACCTATTAATTCTTCCTTAAGTTCTTCTGTACCATTCATGATTTTTACTACAGCTTTGATAATTTTATCAAGAACATATTCAAATTTCGGACTGTCTTTGTCCAAACTCTTCAATATTAAACTAATTGGGTTTTGACCGACCATAAGTTTATAGATAAATACTTCTTTGAAAAATCCTTATTCCTATAAATAAAGATTATACAACTATTTATTTTTATTTCTTCAGAAAAGAGTAATAAAAATAATGTAAAACAAAAAGAATTCTATTGATTAAGTTTATTTGTTGGTAAATGAAAAAACTACCAGAAGTTCTAAAATAACCTAAGCTTTTTGGAACCTTACATAGAATATTTCATTCATCAGCTTTTTTTCTACACTTTTAAATCCAATCGAAGTTCCTAGATTTAAAATATATTCTAAATCTTGTTCTTTATCCCATTTTGTAGCATATCCCGTTGATATTTCTTTATCCGCAATCTTAACTTCAAGGTAAAGACCATAGAACTCCTTATCAGAAATATCTCGTTTTGGAATTCTTAAATCCCAAAGGATAAATTCCCCTCCCTTTTTTGTAACTCGATAAATTTCCTTAAAGACTTTTTGATGGTCTGAAAGTGGAATATACATTAATGTGAAAAAAGCTGTTGTAGTATCAAAAGTCTCGTCTAAAAATTGTAAATCCTTTGCATCCATAATAATTTTTAAGTAATCTCCTGGAGCAGCTTCTTTAAGTTCAGATTCCTTAGGATCAATGGCTACTACCTGTTCTCCTTTCAATTGACCAATTATCCCCTCTCCTCCACCTCCAATATCCAAGATTCTACCTTTTAATTCGACAACCCTCAGATCTATCTTTTGTGGATCAGTAAATTGAATTTTTTCTTCCATAATATACACTACAAAATTGCAATCATTTAAAATTTTTATATAATGTTTTTTTTCTCTACTTGAATTCATTTCATCGTAAAATAGCAAAGATTGGAATTTAAAATAAAATTTTTATATTTTGAATTATTTCATCTATTATATTAAAATAGATTTAATCTGTTTTTTATAAAAAAAGCCCACATAGTGTAGAGAAAGGATTACTTCAAACCTTACGCATACTCCGGTCCAGCATTCGGGACTGTCACTCCTGCGACCCGGGTTCAAATCCCGGTGTGGGCGCCATTTTTTCGTTATTATTATGGTAAGCAATATTACTTTTTTTTCTAAATTTCAAATTAGATAATAAGAATTTTATTTTTAAATCAGAATTTCCCAACCCCAATAAAAACTTTATGAAATTTGTAGGGGGTAACGATTAAAGGTTTATAAATTACAAAAAATTATCTATAATCACAATTCAAATTAATTGTTAAACTAAAATTATAAGTTAAAATTCAAAAAGAGGTTAAATAACAATGGTTGACGAAGCCTTATTAAAAGAAATGAAGGGAATGATGGACGCTGGTGCGGCTGCATCAGACGTAAAGGATACACTAAAAGTTTACGAGCTCTTTAAGCAAGTTGCTGAAGAGAATGAAGATTTAAAAGAAGAATTGGAAGATATGGATATCACCATCCAAATGAATATAACAGATGCTGACGCTAAGTTCTGGTTAAAAGCCCACGACGGAACTATGGAATTTGGCGAGGGTGACGTAGAAAATCCATCATTCACATTCTCTGCCACCAAAGAAGTAGGCTCCGGTATGTTATTCGGCGAAGTTGATGCCACTAGCGCTTATATGGCTGGCGACATTACCGTTGAGGGTAATCTTCAAGACGCAATGGCTTTTCAAGAGATTATTGAACTAGCTTTAGAAGCTCTTGAAGATATGTTTGAGGATCTATAGAAATTCAAACATCTTCTTTAGCAGTAACTTAAACTCTACTTTTTCTTTTTAGTTTTATATTTTTTTTTGTTCATTTTCTTTGAATCTTTAATTATGAATTTATTGATATTCGACAAATTTCGCAAAATTATTCAGTAGCAGACTAAAGTAATCACAGATTTCGCAGTATGATTAACAAAAGAAATAAAACCTTTTTATAGTGTAAAAAGTTATACATAATAGTATTTATTTAATCAATTAAAATCTTAAATAAAATACTAAATCATAAAAGTATAATAGAAGGTTGAAAAATCATGGTTGATGAAGCATTAATAAAAGAAATGAAAGGAAAATTTGAAGCCGGAGCTGCCGCTTCGGACGTAATGGATACTATGAAAGTTTTTGAGATGTTCAAACAGATTGCCGAAGAAAATGAAGATTTAAAAGAAGAATTGGAAGATATGGATATCGCTATCCAGATGAACATTACTGATGCTGATAAAAAGTTCTGGTTAAAAGCCCACGATGGCACAATGGAATTTGGCGAGGGTGAAGTGGACAATCCATCATTCACATTTTCTGCCACGAAAGAAGTCGGCTCTGGTATGTTATTCGGCGAAGTTGACGCCACTAGCGCATATATGGCTGGCGACATTACCGTTGAGGGTAATCTTCAAGACGCTATGGCCTTTCAAGAGATTATTGAATTAGCCTTAGAAGCTTACGAAGATTTAGCTGAAGACTTATAGTAAAGTTATATTTTAACCTGTGTAAAACCTTGTACAAAATTTCTTAAAACTTTTTTTTATTTTATTTATTTTATTAATTTCAAAATTCTGATTAATTAGGTTCCAGTTTAAAGATTTTATCATTTTTTTTAACTTCGGTATCCACTAAAATACCAACTGTTATTCTATCCTTTTGCGTTTTAATGAATGGCGTTTCAGTCAGATTTCCCTTTTGTTTAATTTGTAGAGATTTAATTTTCTGGCGCAAATATGTATCTGTGTGGGTTCCAATTATAAATATTTCGTCATCTAGCTGTAATTTTCCTCTGGATAGGAGTATTTTCGCCGCCTTTTTATTGGGAAAATAGGAAAGAACCTTTCCAATTTCAACTTTTTTATAGTTAGAAATATTTCCATCAAATTCTCGTTGGATTTCGCTTCCCTTTGGCAGTCCAAAGTAAAATCCCGTTGAAAAACCCCGGTTATACACTTTATTTAGTCGAACGAGCCACTCCTGGACTTTATCAGTGGTAAATGTGTTATCATAGTATGCTTCAATGGCTTCTTTATAGCACGCGGTTGTTTCTTCAATATATATTGGATCTCTCATCCGCCCTTCAATTTTGAAGGCATCTATATTAGCTTCGATTAGCTTGGGGATGTGTTCGATCATGCATAAATCCTTGGAATTAATGAAAAACACTCCATCGTAGAGAAATTCGTTTGATTGGTCGTCATATAACCGCCACATTCTACGACAAGGTTGTACGCATCTTCCTCTATTAGCAGAATACTCTTGGGACCCACAGACTTCAGCAGAAAAGTAACACCGTCCGGATACAGAAGTGCATTGAGCTCCGTGAACAAATGTTTCTATTTCAGCATTTTGGACCATACTCTTAATTTCTTTAATTTGGTCTAAGGATAGTTCTCTAGCGAGAATCAATCTTTCAGCTCCTAACTTTTCATAGAAGTTTGCAGTCCGAGAATTTGAGATATTGGCCTGAGTTGAAACGTGAAACGATAACCCCTTTTCTTTAACGGTTTCAATAACTCCAATATCGTGTACGATCACAGC
>JAEOTS010000184.1 GCA_016839745.1 Promethearchaeota archaeon | reverse complement strand
TAGTTTTCGTTTGTTGGATCATAGTTTTTATTTTTTGAGATTTTTCATAAAATTCTTTACCAAGTGAATCATCTCCTAGTTCTATACACAAATCACTGATTTTCTCAAAATACAATGCAGCTTCATCAAATCTTGCAGCTTCCAACGCTTTTACGGCTTTCTCTGTATATGTATCTCGTTCCAATAATGGTTGCAATAAAGGTGAAACTTCTGCACTCATTTCTAGTATGTCTGCAATAATAGTTATCATTTTATCTCGGTTCCCGGAATCTTTTGCGACCATAGAATATGTTTTTAGACCTAAGATTTTTTCGATTTGCTCAGGCTTCATAGCATCGTCTAGGTCTTGTTTATTACCAATAACCGATGTGTGAGCTTGAGCAGCTTGTTCTTTTATAAGTTCCAAGAAAAATTTACTTTTTTCGACATTTTCTAAAGTAGAGTCAGTGATCAATAAAACAGCATCACTTCCCTTGATAAAGTTGTTCCACAAATAACTGAACTGCTCTTGACCTGCAAAATCCCACAAATGAAAATGCAATTTCCCTATTCTAATTGTAGCTATGTCTCCTGTTATAGTCGGTATATGTTCCATTGGGATTTCTTCAGCTTTAATTAAGCGTGTTATTGTAGTTTTTCCAACACCCGAAAAACCTACTAGGGAAATTTTAGGTCTTAAATTTCTATGGGTTGAATCGATGGTAGGATCGAAAATCTCAAATGTCTTAGCGTCAAACTTGTGTTGGAGAATATCTTCAAAAAAATTTAAAAACTCTTTTTTGCATTTAATTAATTCTTTCTTAATGTTTTCAAAATTATCCGTTAACCCAGTTACAAATAAAAACATCAATTCTTGATCTTTTTCCGTAATATAGGATATTCTGTATTTATAATAATCGTGATATTCTACTTTTTTTCCTCCTTTAGCAAAGGCATCTTTCATTAAATCCCCAACTAATGCATCGAAAGCCGCTTTCTTAAGCGCCTTTCCGAAATGCCGATAATAAAGTAGTTTACCGCCCTTATATATGTAAACCTGTCTTAATATAACATATCACCCAATCTAAGTTAATATAGTGTTATTTATTTAAAATTGCATTATTACGCGATGTATTTTACAAGATCCTTAATTATAGAATACTTGTCGTCTTTCCTTTTATTATCTTGAAAAGTCTCTTTAATTTTCTGAATTTCTTTTGAAAAATCAAAAACTGAAAACTCACTAACTTCTTGTTTTTTATGTTTTTCACTCAACTTCTTTAAAAAGACTGAAATAGATGGCATATATTTAGCTAAATTCATACTCAAGCCTAATTTAGAGATTAAAATTAACTCTCCACTGAAAGTAAATAAATAATTGTACTCTTGAGCTTCTAAAGCAAAAGAATTTATTTTATTTAATTTTAATTCGTCCGCAATATCTTTTGAACTTCCAATAAGAGAAAGAATTTTATGGGGAATAATCTTTCCTTTAGAAAATTCTTTAATGTTGGAAGCTAAGACAATTCCATATATATTTGCAATCGCACATTCAGAATTTAGCTCAACTTTCAGTTGTGAGATGATTTCGTCGTAGTTAATTTGCTTCATGGTATGAATTATAAATTTTTTGAATAATTAATAAAATCTTGTTTATATATATTTAATTAAATAAAAGTCTCATTAAAGTCTAAATGAAAATATATAAATATCAATTTTTAGAAAAAGAATCGGATATCACTTTAATTTCAGAGTCAAAAACAGCCATTATAAAAGCTAAAGAAAGTCTACTTAATAATCGTTTAATTTTAGAAAAATTTATAAAAAAAAATAACAAATTCCTCACCTCTTTTTCACCTATTAAAATCAAAACTGAATTTGAGATTATAAATTTAATGAGTGAAGCATCAGTTATATGTGATGTCGGTCCAATGGCAGCTGTAGCAGGCGCATTTGCCGATATTATGTTAAATGTTATGAAAGGAGGAGATAAGAAGGATTTTATTCCTGCAAAAATTGCTTTAGTTGAAAATGGTGGCGAAATCGCTGTTGATTCGGAAGAAAATATGAAGATCGCGTTATATGCTGGATTAAATGAACTCAATTTGAATATTGGTTTCATGATTGAAAAAAGAAATTGCCCTATTGGAATTGGAACCAGCTCTGCTACGATAGGGCATGCAATTAGTTTGGGACAAGCCGATGCAGTAACTATATTTGCAAAAAATGCAACTTTAGCAGATTGTGCTGCTACAAGAATAGCAAATTTAGTTAAAGGATTTGATGTAGAAAAATCTATTAAAAATGCCTTAGATGCCGCCGAAGATATTGAGGGGGTCTACGGGGCTTTTATATCTCGAGATAATAAAATTGGGCAAGTAGGTAAACTACCGAAAATTTTTAAAATTGAGGGTAATAAAAAAAATATTTTAAAAGATAAAATAGATAATCTCTTTCCCGGAAGATACGAAATCTTTAAATAACCCAATAATACGGTAAACTTTTTCCATTTTCACTCTTGACTGAAAAAATCCTGTTCAAATAATTTAAAGAGTAATACTTTTCATATTGTTCTTCAGTTAATTCTCCATAAAATTCCATTTCATTTGTAGTTAAGTAATTTTTAGTGAGTAATATAAACACATCTGTATTGTATCTTGCTTTTAACTCAACTAAAGCATTTGTTCCATTTTCATCGATGTGGTTATCTGGAATAATAAGATTATTGCTGAAAGTAATGTAATTTTGTGTTATTGTGAATGGGAGTGAACTATTTTCTTCATCATAAGGATAATCATAAAAAACATATACTGGATTCCACCCAAATTCTAATATTAGTGTGTTTTTATTATCCGAGTTATCAAGATACCAATCCACTGCTGTTAATTCGTTATTATTAACGCTAAAGAAATCTATTGACGAGAAAAATTCTAAGTATGAAGCTGTAGAAGAATAGCATATAAGTACAATAAGAAATATCTTTACATTTCTTAATTTTATTTTTCCCATTTTAATTAATTTATATATATATGAAATAAAGCCAATTGCTAAAATTGGAGAGCTAAGATAAAATAATCTTGAAAAGAAACTAAGATCTCCTCTAAATACATCGGAAAGAAACCCAAATAAAACCAAAAAAACAAAACCCAATAACCACAGAAATAAGGGTTTTCCTTTCGGTTTATTCTGAAAAACAACTAAACCCCAAATAGAAAAAATGACTAACACAATGACTTCAAAACCAACAAAAATTGTCACTAAATTTAAATTTAGCCACAAGAGATTTGCTATAAAAAAACTAAAACTAAAAACCAAAGTTATTATTAGTACAAGAGGGATAAAAAATTTCTCTATTGTTGTATAAACCTTAAATTTCTTGCCTAATAGGATTAAATTAAACCTTCCCTTTTCAAAAGTAATTTGAGCTCGTAAATAGAGGATTAGAATGCCTCCAATCACAGTAATTAGGATTACACCAAATAATAAGTAAATCCAGGGTAGAAAAAGAACAAATCCAAATACAACTAGATGACCAGTGCTCACATTGGAAACATAAAATATTAAAAAAATAACTAAGAGAATAGATATTAACACAAAATCAAAACCGCGGATTAAATCTTTGACTAAGTAAATCAAATATAACCACGCAAAAGAGATTAGAAAAATTAGTGCAATTAGAGAATGGGAAAGATACAAGGCAATGAATGTAAAAATAACATAGATATAAGTAAACGGTAAACTCAATAATACCGTTCTCCAAGTAGGTTTATCTTTTGTAATAAAAATTTTTAATCGAGTATATAGCAGAAAAAAAATAGTTAATCCTTGTATAAATACAAGGCTAGATGGCCAGTATTGAAAAGTTAAGTTAATAAAACCTAAACTCGAGATTAACAAAATATATATTCCAAAAATTGCTAATGATTTATTTACAAAGATTCTTCTCAGGATGTTATATACTATTAAAGATGTTATAGGAATAGTAAAAAATAAGGAAATATTTGGAAAAAAAATTAAATCTATACCAGAAAAGAAATGAAATACCGCTCCTATTATGTGAAAACCCATTGCACCGAAATATTCGTTAAGAGGTAAGGAATGCGCGGTTGTAATTATTTTAATTATAAAAATGTGATACCACGGATCAGTACCTCCGAAAATTCCTACATTAGCTAGTAATGAAAATATCAATAAAATCATAAAAATTATAAGCAACAACCCATTCCAAGAAAGCTTCTTCTTTAAATAGGTGCTAAATGAGAAATTATCGTATTTTTTCAATAATTCCTTAGAGGAGGTATTAAATTTTAGTGTTTCTTTACCATTATTCTTTATTTTATACATTAAAATTAGAGCTACTTGTGAAAAATAAAACACTAGTAATAATATGAAAAAGTAATTAGCATCAATTACAAAGTCAAACCCATTTCCAAAATAACCTATCACTATATAGAAACTCAAATTAAATACTATGGTTAAGCATAACTTTTCTAAAAGGTTGAATCTTACGCTTTTAGAGATTTTGAAAAAGAGGGGATAAGATGGTAAAAATAGTATAATAAATATCGAAGAACCCATCCATAAAAATTGTAGTGTAATATTAAGTAGTAAGTTAGTGTCTAACTGAAGAACAACATCAAGGTTCATTAATTTTAAAAGTAATAGAATTATAGAAATTAAAGAAATAATGAAGAAATAGAAATTAATATGATTACGTATGTGAAAAATCAATTTTATTAACTTCAATTTACAATTGTACATAGTCATTAATCATTCACGTTCCATCAAACAAAAGTCTATTTTTTTGCGGGATTATTATTCAAACTCAAAATTACTAAGAAAATAAGAAAAATTCTTATAAGTATTATTTTTCATAACAATATGATTAATAATAAAAGTGTCATGATAACTGGTGCGGCTGGATTCATAGGATCGCATTTAACCGAGACATTGCTGAAGCACAATAACTTTCTCGTTCTAATAGATAACTTTAACGATTACTACCCCGGAAAGGAGGAACAATTACAAAAAATATTAAATAAATACGAGGAAAACCGAAAGTACAAATTAATTAAGGCAAACATCGTTGAAAAATCAACTTTTAATACGATTAATAATGAAATTGATTATATTTTTCATTTAGCAGCTCAAGCTGGTGTAAGATATTCAATCGATAATGCCTCAGAAGTAACTTATAATAATATTGTAGGAGCCGTAAATGTATTTGAATACGCCTCAAAGATGCCTTCAATTAAAAAGGTAATTTATGCTTCTTCTTCATCGGTATATGGAAATCCGCTATACACTCCCGTTGATGAAGATCATCCAAAGAATCCCATTTCTCCATATGCAGTTTCAAAATTATGCGGAGAAAATTATGCTAATCTATATTTCAAGGAAAATGATCTCCCAGTCACTTCTTTGAGGTTCTATACAGTCTATGGACCTCGAGGTCGCCCTGATATGGCAGTAAAGAAATTTTTTTCTCATATGCTACAAAATAAAGAAATATTAATTTATGGTGATGGGACTCAAAAAAGAGACTTTACTTACATTACAGATATCATTGATGGTTTAATTCTAGCTGGAGAGAATGACAAATCAAACGGAGAAATAATCAATATTGGGGGATCTAACCCAATTTCCGTAAACGAACTTGTTAGTAAAATGTATGGTATAGCAAAAGTGGAGAAGAAGATTAGTTTCATAGAAAAACAAAAAGGGGATGTTAATATTACTCATTCAGATATATCCAAAGCAAGGAGAATACTGAATTTCAAACCGAAGGTGAACATCGATGTGGGATTAGAAAAACAATATGAATGGCAACTCTCTTTTTTAAAATCAACTTAAAAATTACCCCTTTTTTCTGATTTTTTGCTTGAAATAACTTTATATTTTAGAGTATTAATTTAGAAGATAACAACTGTTAAAAAAATGAAAATTCAAATAACCAGTTGTAAGGAGCTTTTTTTTGAAAGCAATAGAATCTAAAAATAAATCATCTGTACATTTTAAACAGGTGAAAGAGAGTAATCTAATCGATAACACATTTAGCGAATTTTACGATTACATTCATCATTTTAAACCTCACAATGATAAGATTCTATTGTCAATCATTTTACCGATGTATAATGAAGAAAATACTATAAGGAAAGTTTTAGAAAATTTACCATCCGGAAAATTAATTGAGGTAATTGTAGTCGATGATCACTCAACAGACAACAGTTTAGAAGAGATCAATAAGGTAAACGGAAATAAAAAAATTAAAGTGATAAAGCACAAAGAAAACAAAGGATACGGTGCAGCGATTGTTACGGGAATTAACAACGCTCGAGGAAGAGTTTTAGTCACTATGGATTCTGATGGGCAGCATAGCCCTTATGATATCTTGGCAATGATTAAACCTATATTAGATGGCGAAGCTGATTATACGATTGGTTCAAGATATTTAGGATCGTATTTCTATAAATTACCCGTTTCAACAAGATTAGGAGAAGTTCTTATCGAAAAATTGATCCAAATTTTCTTTGGAAAAAGAATTATGAACAATCAGAATGGTTTTAGAGCTTTTAATAGAAAGGTAATCCCAATTTTTAAAGAATTCAAATACGAAGGATATGCTTTTTGTACTGAACAAATAATTAGGGTAACACTAAAGGGGTTTAAAATTAAAGAGTGTCCTATTAAGGTATATGATAGAAAATTTGGAAAATCCAATATAATTTTAACCAAACTGACAATAAATCTCTTCTCTTGTATTCTACAGTATCTTCTTATGAAATTAAATATTACAATATTTAAGAGATTGAATAGCGAACAAATGCAAATATACCAAAAGGCAGTAAAAAGAAGTAAAATTTACTCACACCTAAAATACACTAGAGATATAGACACTATTAACCCTGTATTCTTTATTGAACGAAGTTCACGACCTGTTTTATAAAATTTCCATAGATCTTAATACATGTTTCGATATTTTATTATTTACGAAACCAAACACCACGAAAGAATAAAGTATCCATTAAGCTCTTTTAGAGAAATTCATAAATAATTGGTATAGATTTATGGAAAGAAATAATAGGAAGAGTTTCTTAAGCACTTGTTATTTCATTAAATTTAAATTGGATTATCCCCTTTCTTTAATAACTCATTTGGATTTTCTTTTATCTTTAAAAATAATTGTTTATTAGGTTTTATCTTGAAGCTTTTAAATCGTATGAAATCAAATACAGCTTCATTGAATAAATATACTTATAAAAATCCCACAACTGTTTCTGATTATCAAGAATTATATAATTTTTTGAAACTGTTTAAAAAAAAAGATAACTCAGTCTTGCTTTCTATAATATTACCAATGTATAACGAAGAAAATACTATTCGATCAATTTTAGAAAAGTTACCTAAAAATGAATTAATTGAAATAATAATTATTGACGATTTTTCTTCCGATAATAGCCTTAAAGAAATTAAAAAAGTAAAGCATCATAGCAAGTTTAAAATTATTCACCATCTAGAAAATAGAGGATATGGTAATGCAATTCTTACGGGAATGCAATATGCAATTGGAGATGTAATTGTAAGCATGGATACTGATGGTCAACATAGCCCAGATGACATATTTAGCCTAATAAAACCAATTTTTGAAGGAAAAGCGGACTATACAATTGGTTCAAGATATTTAGGTAGTTATCATTACCGCTTACCTTTATCTACGAGACTTGGCGAAATTTTAGTCGAAAAATTTTTTCGAGTCTTTTTTGGAATTAATATCAAGAATAATCAAAATGGGTTTCGTGCTTTTAATAAAGACCTTATCCCCACCTTTAGAAAAGCTAAATTTTTAGGCTATGCATTCTGTACTGAACAAATTCTTCAGGCTAAATTGTCAGAACATAGAATTTTAGAACGTCCAATTAAAGTGTACGACCGTGAATACGGTTATTCAAAAATCATTTTGCGAAGATTAACGCTCAATATTTTCGCTAGCCTTCTTATTTATTATCTTATAAAATTTAAGTTGAATCTATTAAAAAAAAGAAAAACAATAAAAGGCTTTCTATGGTAACGATTTAAAGCTAAATTTAGCATTCAGACATTTATATTTTAAGAAAGAATACAAATATTAGCAGACTTAATTAACGGAGCAAAATTTTGAATTATAGCATTATATAATTTACATTTTTTAACAATAACTGAATTTTAAAACAAAGATAAAATTCAAATAATTAAATTTAAAATGTAATAACAATTCAAAATATTCTAGAATAGCCCCAAATAAAAGATATGAGAATTATAACTATTATAGGCACACGTCCCGAAATAATTCGCCTGTGTTTAATCATAAAAAAATTAGATCGAATGAATGATCATATTTTAATCCACACAGGACAAAATTTTGATTTTAACTTAAATGAAGTATTTTTCAAAGAACTTGACCTTCGCCAACCTGATTATTATTTGGGTGCAGAAGCAGTATCTTTTGGAGAACAAGTATCGATAATAATAAGAGAAACTGAAAGATTATTGCTTAAGTTAAAACCAGATAAAATATTAATATTAGGTGACACAAATAGTGGGTTATCAGCGATAGTTGCAGAGAGATTAATGATTCCCGTTTATCACATGGAAGCGGGAAATCGTTGTTACGACTTAAAGGTACCCGAAGAGAAAAATAGGAAAATAATCGATTCAATTTCATCTTTTGCGATCCCCTATACTACGAATAGTAGAGAAAACCTTCTTAAAGAAGGAATTGAAAAAAGTCGCATCTATACATCGGGAAATCCTATTTATGAAGTGTTAATGGAATATAAAGACAAAGTTGATGGAAGTAGTATTTTACATAAACTAAATCTAAAACCTCAAGAATATTTTTTGATGACAGCTCATCGTGCTGAGAATGTAGACATCAAAGAACGATTACAAACCATTTTTAACGGATTAGATTTAGTAGCTAATGAATATAATATGCCAATAATTTGCAGCATTCATCCACGAACAAAACAACGATTAAAGGATTTTAACATTCAGATAGAAAATAAAAATATACGATTGATGGAACCATTTGGCTTTTTTGATTTTGTTAAACTGGAAAAAAATGCTAAACTTGTTCTTACAGATAGTGGAACTGTTCAAGAGGAATGTTGTATATTTAGAATTCCTACAGTAACCATTCGGGATACAACTGAGAGACCAGAAACCGTAGCGTGCGGTAGTAATATCATATCAGGTGTGAATAGGGATAATATCTTGAATTGCACAAAAATCATGTTAGCTGGTGACACTCAATGGGATTTTCCTGATGGATATATTGATGAAAGAGTTTCAGAAAAAATCGTTAAGTATGTAAATGGAATACTTTAAATAATCCTTAAACATGAAATGTAGACCCATATTAATCAAAACATGATAATTGGAGGCTTTGATAATTAAAAAAATTCTGATATTTGGTTCTACAGGAATGGCCGGTCACGTAATAACACGGTATCTCAAATCTATTAATAAATATGAAATTTTCGATGTGTCGTTAAATAAACTGCATGAAAAAACAATTGAACTCAATATCGAGGATCGGGAGTCAGTTATAAATCAAATAAGGAATATTAGACCGGATATTGTAATCAATTGCATAGGACTTCTGATAAAAGAATCATCTGAGAAACCCGCTTTAGCAATTTATATAAATAGTTTTTTTCCTCATTTTCTAGCAGAATTGGGAACAGAATTTAATTTTAAATTGATCCATCTAAGCACAGATTGCGTATTTTCTGGTAAGAAGGGGGGTTATTCTGAAGATGATTTGAAAGATGGAGAAGATCATTATGCCAAAACGAAAGCATTAGGAGAAGTAATAAATAATAGAGATCTCACTTTCAGAACTTCAATTATCGGACCTGAAATAAAAAAGAACGGAACTGGGCTTTTTCATTGGTTCATGACTCAGAAAGGACCTATAAATGGATTCACAAATGTATATTGGACAGGCGTAACTACTTTAGAGTTAGCTAAAGTGATTGAAAACGCAATTGAACAAGATTTATCTTCGCTTTATCATTTAGTGCCAGATGAGAATATCTCTAAATATGATTTATTGAAATTAATAAATGAAATTTGGAACAGAAACATTGAAATTTTAAAATACGGAGAATACTATAATGATAAAAGCTTAATTAATAATAGAAATGACTTCGATTATAAAATCCCAAATTATCCGGATATGTTGATTGAATTGAATGAATGGATGAAGAATTGGGATTATGACTTGTATTAATTCTCCTTTAATTAAAAATTTGTCAAATAATTAATCGAAAAAGTCCTTTTTAAAATTTACAACTACCAAAAATTAATATATTTGACGAAATTAACTATTACAATAACAAGTTATAAGAAATAATCTATGAATATTCTTGTATTACAAGAAACTGACTGGTTAACACGAGGGCCTCATACACAACACCATGTCTTCGAAAACCTTTCTCATAATATAAAAATTAATGTGATTGTGTTAGATTATGATATTGATAAAATCCAGAAGTCTGATTCTGTCTTTATAAAAAAGAAAATATATGAGAATATATCTCGTTCCACTGAAGCTTCTAATGTAAAAATCGTAAGAACATCTCATCTACAAATTCCATATCTAAGAAGAATCACCTCGTTAATTACTAATTTTAAAGAAATTTTAAAAATAATCAGAATAGATAGACCAGATGTGATCGTTGGATTTTCAATGACTAATGGCTTAATTGGTTTGTTGTTAGCCAAACTTTTCAAAATTCCATATATTTTCTATTATATTGATGTATTACATAAATTAGTAACGATACCTTATGTCCAGGAAATTGGAAGAATAACAACCCGTTTCTGTATAAAATTTGCTGACCGAGTCATAATTCAATCAAAATTTCATCAAGATTATGTAATAAATGAAGGTGCCAAACCAGAACAGGTTAGAAACCTACCTGATGGTATAACTTTAAAAAATGTAATAGTGGATAAAGCAAAATTAAATAATTTAAAATCAAAATTTTCTATTTCTGATGAGTTTTTTGTGATATTTTTCATGGGCTTCTTATATGATTTTGCGGGTCTGCAAGATATTATAGATTTCTATAATAAAGAAGTTTTAGATAATAAACTTAACTTAAAGTTTATCATAATAGGCGATGGTGGAGTTTATAATAGTCTAGTAAAACACGTCCAAAAGATTGGAGCGAATTGGGTATATTTAGAAGGTAGAATCCCTTTCTTCGATATCACTGAATATATTGAACTTGCGGATTTATGTCTGATGAGTTTTGAGGTTAATGAAATAACACGAGAAATTATTCCTATCAAAATATTTGAATATATGGCAATGAAAAAACCCGTTTTATCAAATATGTTGCCTGGTGTCTTTTATGAAATTGGAGAAAATAACGGTGTTATATTCGCAGATAATCAAAAAGCTTTAATAAGAAAAATAAGGGATTTAATCCTCATTAAGGGAGAATTGAGGAAAATTGGTCAAAAAGGCTTTGAAGTAGTTAAAAATAATTATACATGGACCAAGATAATTAGTGATTTTAAAGATGTAATAATTGAATTACTTAAAGAAAAAAATAAAAAATCGCAGAAATCAAAATGATTACAATTGGAAGATTAATTCCGACTTTTACCGGAAAAACGGGTGGTCCTTATAATCATATTATGGAATTAACTCCCGAATTAGAAAAACTAGGAGTTAATACCAAGGTTTTTACAACCTCTCATATATCACAAGTCGGCCGAAGGAGAACACAATTTTATGAGAAAAAAAGTGATTTATTTTCTATTTATAAATTTAACTCATTTCTAAGATTCAAAGAATATAGAATTTCGTTAAGTTTGATCAGTTATTTACTTAAAGAGGCAAAGAACATTGACATTTTCCATTCGCATGCTTTAAGAAGTTTTCAAGAAGATATCGGCTCAATTGTATGCTTAATTAAAAAAAAACCTTTAATTATCACGACACATGGAGCAATTAGTATAAACTGGGATTATGGCGATAAAATTCCAAAAGTTCTGCATGATATCTCGCTAGGATCTCTCAAGAAAAAGTTCTTAAATGCTCATTTCATAGCTGTTGCGAGAAATGAAATCCCTATTATTCAGAAATATGGTATTGAAGATGATCGAATTCACTATATACCGCATGGAATAAATACAGAATTGTTTAAACCAACAAATTCAAGCGATTTAGTAAAGAAATATAATTTAGAAGGTAAAGATATAATTTTATATGTGGGAAGAATTGCTAAGGGAAAAGGTGTCGATATTTTAATTAAACTTCTCAATCTTATAGTTCAGAAAAATCAGAATGCCAAACTTCTTATAGTAGGTGAAGATTCTGGTTATTCCCAGATTGTTAATTCACTAATTCAGAAATATAATCTCTCTAAATACATTATTTTTACAGGTTTTATACCGAAGATAAATTTACCAAGTTATTACTCCATGTCAGATTTAGTCATATATCCCTCTAGACAAGAGATTTTCGGGCATGTTATAACTGAAGCAGGAGCATGTGAAAAAGCAGTTATAGGCTCAGATATTATGGGTCCAAGTGAAATCATTGACAATTATAATACCGGATTTACTTCGAATTTTGAAAATATTAATGAATTAAGCGAATTGGTTTTAGATTTACTAAAAGACAAGGAAAGACTAAAGGTTATGGGAAAAAGCGCTCGAAAAAGAGTGCAGTCCTTATACTCTTGGAAAAAAGCAGCCGAAACTCATTTAGATTTGTATAAAATGGTTTTAAATTCGAAATAGATTAAAAAAATATGTTAATTATTCCACCCCAGACTATTTTTCATAGGCTATAAAATATTTATAAGAAAAAATCAAATTACAATTTTGATTTTAAGAAACTATAGATTTTATTTACCTCTATTTCTATGTCAAAATTCGTTAAAACTTTATTTTTCGCTTTTTCTAATAATTGTGGCAAAAGGTTCTGATGTTCTTTGTAGTAATTGAGTTGCTCTATTAAATCATTTTCATTATAAGGATTGAATAATAAACCATTTTCTTTATGATCTATAATATCTTTAGAACCTGACACATTCGAAGCTATTACAAAGGTATTTGTTAAATTTGCCTCTAATATAGTCATTGGAAATCCTTCCCCAAATGAGGGATGAATCAATACATCAATTTTCTTGTAGATATCAAATTTGCTTTTCAAGAAACCCCAAAAAGTAATAGTTTTCTCTAAATTATTATCTGAAATAAATTTCTTGATGTATGGTTCTTCAGGGCCTTTACCAAAAATAAACAATTTATCATTTGGATAATTAGATATATATTTAGAAAAACTTCTTAATAGAAATCTTATATTTTTGCTTTTTAGTAATCTACCAAGAAAACCATAAACAATAGCTTTATGATCATCTTTCTTTACCCTTAAATATTCCTTACTAGATATACAATTGGGCATTTTAATTAGATTATCTTTTGAGAAATGAAAGTTAATTAAATCTCTATAAATCTTTTCATTTATCGCTTGTATGTAAATAATTTTTCTCCTTCTTACGATTTTAGTGAAGAATTTCATCCAAGCATAATAAGCAATTCTATAAAATAATGATTGGGGTTTTGAGACGAATTCCTCTTTTTGGGCAGTAGTAAAGTCTGTAGGTGTTGTTAATAATAATGGTATATTAAAAAGATAATTCATTAATAAAGGAGAAATTATGTCATAATAATAGGAATGAATATTAATTACATCTATTGGTTCTTTTTTGTTAATTTCGACAAGTTCTTTGAAGCTTTTTAAGAAAAAATATACCGTACTAATTTTACTAATCTTAAATTTGTGAATAGTCTTTATTTTAACCCTATTAGTGGATGGCTGATATTTAGAATATTTTGTTAAAATTGTAATTTTTAAATCCTCTATTTTCTCATAAAGAGGTAAGAGCTCGAGGAGATGAGTATTTTTACCTCCTACAACTAGATTTAATTCCTTATTCTCATGGGTGGTGTCCATTATTATACAAATATGAATTTATACCACCAACTAGGTTAATACCTTATGTTTAAAATAAAT
>JAEOTS010000183.1 GCA_016839745.1 Promethearchaeota archaeon | reverse complement strand
TTATTGTTTTTTTGTTGTTCTTTCTTGTTGGTGGTTAATTAAAAAAATTTTTGTTTTATTATATCCTCAAAAATAAATTCTCTACTTTCATACTTCTCGCAAGTTTGCTTTCTTTTATCTCGTTTCTTCTCATCAGCTTCATACCTCCTTGTTTATGCTTTTTTTCTATTTTTTTTTCCTGGTTATGTTATTTTTTATTTTTTGAAAAAATTTTTTAAAAAAGTAAAAAAAATTCAATTAATAATAGGGTAGGTTATTTACGTGCGTAAAGACTTTTGTGTCAATGTTCGCCTTCACATATTTGATGCATTTGACTTCCTCGGTAATTTTCGCGTTTAATTTAACTTTATTAAACAGTTTCCTGAGTTTTTTGCTAATTATTGGTGATTCATCTCTCTCCATCCCGGGAGCTTCGATCCCTTTGACCAACACCTGAGGTGTAGCAACCTCAGGTGCTTGGATCTGGAAATGGATTTGACTATTAATACTGGCTTGTTTTTGCTCTGCTTGGGCCATCTTTTCTCATCACTTCCTTTTTTTATATTTTTTTTATTTTTCTTTTTTGTTGCTAATTTTATAGTGTTCGCCAGTTTTTATATAGTTTAACTTTATGAAGTTCGAACGAACTTCGAACATTCGCCCGAACAAAATACTTAAATAGTTTCTCATACACACTTTATATATGAGTATCACAAAATACCCACCTGAAGGGATAATTACACCTATGAAAATCAACAAAGATTTTGAATATATTATACTCTGGATGCTCTATAACAACGAATCTTGCACTTGGTCAGAATTCAAGTCTAAACCTGTTAATATAAGCCCTGCAACTTTGTCAAAATATCTGACAATTTTAAAAAATAATGGTCTTATTGAGAAGGAAAAGAAGGGAGAGTATAGGATAACTTCTGAAGGTCGTAGACAATACACTGAGTTACAGGTTAAAGATACATTAGAGACTTCTTTGAATTATCCTCCTGAGGTTATTACAAAAACTAGGGAATACGATCACTGGATTCTCTGGATGCTTTATAACAATGCCTATTGTAAGTGGTCAGATTTTCTTGAGCCCCCTCTTTCAATCAATCAATCTTCATTATCAAAAAACTTGAATATTTTATTAGACAAAGATTTTATTGAAAAAAATAATCGCGAGTATAGTATTACGAGGGACGGTGAAACTGAATACTTCAAAATGTTAAAGAAGTACGATTTAGATCGCCAATCGATATTAGACGAAGAAATTAAAAGGGTTGAAGTTATTACAGATAAGGTAGGCAAATTCTTTGACGAATACGAAATAGACGACAACGAAATTCGATATCGTTTCTTAAATATGGTTTTAAGGTTAGATTATACTAAGGTAGAGGCTACCTTATCGGACGAGGAAGATTTTGATAAAATTTTGCTATTCTTATCAATAAACCATCCTGACAACTACCCTAATTACATAACAGCAAATGATTTTGCGTTAGAGTATGATATAAAACTGACGACATTAAAATTTTTTATAGAAAAAATCGTGGAAGATAAGTTATATGCTATTAAATTCTTTAAACTAAAAGTAGATGATAAAATTACGTATTATATTCAGGCTGAAGAGAGATTAGACAAGATGTTAAGCGTAATTATCGAGGACTACATTAGAAAATTCACATACTTGAGCAAGTTCCAGAAAAAAAATGGAGATAAATACGATGCCCCTGATATCAACCAGTTACTGGACGACGCTTTAGAAGATCTGTGTAGTAATTTATTCAATGAAAATTTGAAGTCGGCACTCCGGAAATTTTTAATCGAATATATTGAACATTTAGCCTATACGTTTGAAACGGAGAAGAGTTTAATCAACCATACGGATAAAATAAAGGGTATAGCGTTTCAAAATGTATTCGAGGTAATTCAGAGTTTTGGAACATCGGAGACGGCGAGTACGATAAACAAACCTGTAGACAACGAATCGTATTACTTTTTGCATAATAGGATCTTTGATACATTGGACATAATTTATTTCTCGAAAATAGATTTTATCCGCATGGATGAGTTTAAGAAAGCGTATTTTTCTAAGAATGCTGAATTTTTAGCTATGATTGAGAAAAAGTTAGCGAAAGGAAACTTATCGAAAGTGAACGATCTACTTAAGGATAATCTTAAGAATTTAAACGATGTTGAACTGATGATCCTTAAGGATTTAACTTTAACATATAACGGAGAATTAGAAGAATCGCTAGAATTAACTAATGAAATCATAGAGAAATATCCCAACGAATATGTAGGATATCTTTTTCAATCTATAACTTATTTCTTGATGGGAAGATTCAAGGATGCGTTGGATGTTATTGATTTAGGTTTGAACATGTCATTTAATATCTTGTTAATCTCCCAAAAAGCGCAAGTTCTAATTAATTGCGATCACGATAAAGCCCAAGAACTCATCGATGAAATAATTGAAGACTATCCAGATAATTTTGCGCTAAATCGCACTAAATTTCTAGTGGGTATGACGGATTGCTGTACAAAAATCTATGACGAACCTTTAAAATTGATAAATTCACTTATAGATTCGAATCCTGACGATTCAGAACTCTCAATAATGAAAGCGATATTATACACGGTAACCCATAAGTATAAGCAAGCAAAAGATTGGATTAAACAGACCGTTGAGTTCAATTTGCTTAAAGGCAATCCTCGAGTTGACACTGCTGCGTATTTAATTTTATCATTTTCATATGTAGCAAGGGGGAAATTTGAAAAAGCTTTAGATATTGTCAGCAAGGTTAGATTCCACTATCCAAATCATCCACTTTCTCATATTATTACTGGATTAGTTCACGGATTCAACATAGTTTACAATTTTGATGAAAGTAAAGCTAATAAAGAATTATTTAGAGAAGAATTTCAGAAAGCAAAAGCAATGGAACAAAGCGAGAAGAAGTTGTCCAGGTATTATCAACTGGAAAGTTATATATTAAACGAAACAGATGGCTTTGACGAGGCAATAAAAACAATCGATAAAGCAATTGAATTAAGTCCGGAGCACTTTGATATTCATAGTACAAAAACTCACATATATTTAACTTATAGCGATAAGCAAGACGAAGTATTAGCGCTCTACGATGAATTTTTTGAGAAATTTCCTCAGAATGATAAAGAAATTCGCCAGATGAAATCGTTCTCTTATTATGTGTTGGGAAAAATAGCAGAAGGAGTTAGACTTCTTAGAGAAAGTATTAAAATTTACCCGGAAATGGTAGCTATGTTAAACAACTTATCTATATATCTTAGTGAGTTAGGAAAATTCGATGAAGCTTTGGAGACAATTAAAAAAGCAATTGAAATAGAACCGCGTGACGCGAATCTCTTCGATACTTACGGTGAAATTCTGATGTTTTCAGGGAAGTACGAGGCAGCTATAGAAAAATTTTATCAAGCATTAGAGATGAATCCAATTGGATGGTTTGCATTTCACACATTCTTAAAACTTTCGAAATGTTATAAAAGTCTAGGAATGCTTGAGGAAGCAACTACTTGCTATGATAAAGCAAAGATTCTAACAGAAAAAGTTCTACCTGGAAAAAGAAAGATGTATTTAGATCAATTAGATGAGAGTGTTTCTTATTTTTCCCGTGTTCCAATATAATATTTAAAAAAATTAAAATTATATTTCTCTTTTTTATTTTTTATGTTCTTTTACGAGTTTTAAGAAGTCTGCTTTTCGATAGGTTGAGTGTACTTTAATTTTGTTTTCTTTACAATATTCTTTTAGTTGTTTGACCGTCCACTTGTTATAATCAATCCATTGTTCAGCGCTTTCTCGAGGAGGTCCATTCAGAATGAGGTTAATAATTTGTGCTTTCCGATAGTTTGATGGAACGTGAATATTGTTCTCTTTGCAATGGAGTTTTAATTTGCTTACTGTCCAAGAATTGTAATCTATTTCTTCCTTCTCTTCGCTTACTTTTTCTTCGATTATGGGAATTTTTAGTTTCTGGAGTATTTCTATTCCTTCAATTGTCCCTGAATTGCTATTGGTATAAAGTCTTATTGTTCGATTGGTAAGTTCAATTGGTCCTTCAGGTATTGAGTTCACGGGTTCCCATTCAGTTTCTTCTACTTCTTCTCCGAAAACTTTTGCTTTTTTGACTGCTGCTCCGTATATTTGAAAATTGCCTAGAATTAAATTTTGCCTTTTAAAATTGGCGGGAACTTTATTATTCACAATTTTTTCAATCAAATGTTTATTGTGAATCTTAGGAGGTTTTGTTGGTTGTTTAGATTTAGGTGAAATTTCCTTATCCTCTTTTTTAACACTTACAGGAGATTCAAACTTGCCATTAAGCGTTGGAGGTGGTCCTTTCCATCCGTGAACTTTTTTATCACTAATTTCTGCAATTTCCTTAAGAGAGGTTACATGTAATTCTTTAAATTCTTTAGAATCCCTTTCTAAGAAATCCGGAGCTTCGGTTGCTTTCAACCCAAAAGCTCTCATAAATTCGAGAGGTTCGTCTCCTTGATCTACGGATATAATCTTACATCGATGAAAATGTCCGTTAACAACTAAATCGTTTTGTAATTCCGCAGCAATGCGAGACGCTATAAACTTTTTTCTAACATGTGAATTTACGCCTTTCCAAATGTAAATTCTCCTTAAATCTTCCTTAACAATCACTAATACTTGGTGAGAATCTAGTACGTTTTGACCGTTATTGGCGCGAAATTCGTCTTCTGATATGTCTAATTTTACTTTTTCACCGGTACTTTCTAATCCAAAGATCATAAAATTCTCGTAAGTTTCAGCCATTCTTATCATTAATTACGATTCATTTTTTTAATTTAAAAATAAGATAACTCTATTGAATTATGTAATTACAATCTTATAGTAGGTTTGATCAATAAAATTTTAATATATTTTTCTCTAAATAAATCACCCAGTATCTCCATATAAAATTATTGGAATAGAAGATATGTGACTGAGGAAGGAATGCTCTTAATGTTTTTTAGTATAGTTTAATAGGTATTACCTATTTTATTCGTTAAGTTTTGGGAATAATACTATTATTTTCTCTTATTCTTCCGGAAAATTAAAATGTGATTTTGATTTATGGCTGAAAACAACAACAAAAAATTGTTCAAATATCGAATGTTGGCACCATTATGGATTGCCATTTTTATCGATGTTCTAGGTTACACGATTCTTTTTCCGCTGATAGGATTTTTTAAGGGAATCTTCGGAACTACTGATATTGTAATTGGGTTGATATTTTCTGTAAATGCGATGTTCGGTTTTGTATTTGGCCCCATTTTATCAAAACTCAGCGATAAGTATGGAAGGAAACCGCTACTACTAATTTCTCAATTTGGAACGCTTTTTGCTTTTGTATTAACAGCTTTTTCAAACACATTATGGATGTTAATTATAGCACGTATGATTGATGGGATGTTTGGAGGAAATTTTCCAATTGCTAAAGCAATCATAAGTGATAAAGTTCCACCAAAAGATCGAGGTATTCAGATGGCTAATGTTGGTATCGCACATGTTTTAGCTGGTCTGTTCGGACCTGCAATTGGGGGATTTTTCTTTACATTATTTGATGGTATTTTAGGACCTGGTTTGTTCGCAGCAGGATTAACTGTAATAACGATTGTTGTAACTTTGTCTATGTTGGAAGAAACGTGGCCTAAAGAAAAGAGACTTCACTACCATAAGATTAAAACTGAAATTACGCTTAAAGTTAAAGAGAATAAAAATGCTCTTTTCATGCTAGTACTTTGGGCGTTTCACACTATTTCGTTCACTATTATTATGACTTCACTATCATTTTTTGCCGTAAATGTTCTCAAACTTAGTGTTCTTGATGTCTCTTTTGTGTTTATGATATCTGGAATTTTTAGAGCAGGAGTAAGGTTCACGTTGTTTAAACCAACTATAAAGAAACTAGGGGAGTCTAACGCAATACGACTAGGTTTGGTAATTTTCTTTGTTAGTTTTTTTCTAATTGGTTTTTCTTCAAATGTCGTTGTGATTATGATTATATTCATGTTTGTTAGTTTTGCTGCCTCCTTAACTCGAGGTCCTATGAACAGCAAAATCAGTCAAACAGCTTCGCCAAAAATTCAAGGTAAAATAAATGGACTTTCTTCTGGATTAGACAGCATAGCTCAAATCATCGGACCTTTAGCTGGGGCGCTTATTATCTCAACACTTCCACCATACTGGTTAGGCATAATTGTAGCATTGATAGCACTACCAGCAATGGTTATGTCTTTTCAAAAAATTGATAAGAAGAAATATGTTCCTATTGGAAATTTAACAAATCATCCGAAGGATAAATAAGAAAAAAAGAAAACTAATTAATCTTTTAAAAAGTTTATAATTTCCCGGTTTACTTCTGGAGTTTTTTCTAGTGGACTGTTATGTCCTGCTTTATCTACAACATAAAACTTGCTGTTAGGTAATAGTTCGTGCATTTCCTCCATAGAAGACCTTGGTGTTATTCTATCGTGAGATGCTGACAATAAGAGCACGGGATTTGCAAAATTTTCTAATCTATTTTTTGTATTATGAACTTTCAATACATTACCTTGTAATTCAATTTCTTGTTCTGTAGCGATATTTTTGGAACTTTCTTCAATAAGCTCTTCAGTTGACCATAGCCCATACCATTTTTTAGAAGGTTCTGCTTCCATCTGCTTTCGAAATTTAATATAAAATCCTGTTCTCGCAGTTGACCAGAAAGCTTTAGCAGGATCTTCTTTCTTAAGCTTTTCTTTTTCAAGACGCATGTTTTTATAAGCTTCTGGACCAGATTCATCAGGTGTACCGGCATTAGTATTGATTAAAATAACTTTATTTGCTCTCTCAGGATACTTCAATACGAAATTTTGTACTAGCATTCCACCTAAACTCCAACCGATTATATGTGCTTTATCAATCTTTAAGTAATCCATTAAACCTTTAATATCTTCAACGAAATCATCTAGTTCATAACTACCTTCAGGCCTACTAGAATTACCTGCTCCACGATTATCAAATCTTATAACTTTGAAGCTTTTTGATAATTCGGGAGTCTGAGCTCTCCACCCTTCTTTTGTGTCTCCAAATCCATGGACTAACACAACAGGATAACCATCTCCAAAAATTTCATAACTTAGTTTTATACCATTAACTTCTGCAAAAGATTCTACCATAAATATCTCCTAATTAAATATTAATCAAAACAAGTTTTAATCAATATTAAGGTTTTTCCATTTGAAAAAAAACCCAAAAACTAATGTCTTAAAAAATTAAGAACTTCCAAATTAAAGTGAGGAGCTTCTTCTAACATAAAAAAATGACTACTATTAAAGACGAATAATTTGCTATTGGGTATCTTCTCATCAAGAAATTCACTTGCGAGTTTGGGTACAATTCTATCTTTCGCAGCTGCTAAAATTAAAGTTTCAGATTTTATTTCGTGAAGACGATTTGTAGTATCATGGTGTGTTATCGCGTTAATTAGATTGAGAATATCTTGAGGTTTCGAAGTACCTTCTGTTTCTTCAAGGTTCATTAATTCATTTGCAGAGAACATATTATGAAATAACTTGCCTGGATTTTGGTTCATCTCTTTAAAGAAATTACGACTAAACCGTTGTTTCATTTTATCCCAAAATGCTTTAGATGGATCCTTTACTTTTGCTTCATAAAATGAGAGTTGACTTCTTTTATACATTTCTAATCCTGACTTACTCAAGGGTAGATTAGCAAAAGTACTCATTAGAATCAATTTGTTTAGGCGATTAGGGTATTTTAACGCAAAATGCTGCGCTATCATTCCACCAAACGAATGACCGGCTAGATGAATTTTATCAAGATTTAAGTAATCAATTAATGCTTTAATGTCATCAGCTATATCATCCATAGAATATGGTTTAATAGGATGCTCCGTTTTGCCGCAACCACGAATGTCGAGCGTAATTATTTTAAATTCCTTAGAAAGTTCCTTAACTTGCCACTTCCAGAATTCCTTATACATTGCGAATCCATGTAATAAAACAACTGGGTATCCATCTCCATGGACTTGATAACAAATTCTAATATTGTTAATTTCAACAAATTCCTCTGCCATAAATACTGTAAGATTAAAATGAAAATAAGTATATTTAAAAAAATTTTAAATTGTTTTTACCTTTAAATTGTCTTATGACAGAGAAAAAAGTTTTAATTCCTAATGCTGAACGGAGCGATCTCCATGGTGTATTCTATTTTGCCAAAGAAGAAGACTCTTTAGAAAAACCACCTATTCTAATTATGTGTCATGGATTCACAGGCGATAAATCCGAGTGGGGTCGCTTTCCTGAAACTGCAAAGGCATTAAATAAAGAAGGTTACGATGCGTTAACCTTTGATTTTTCTGGTTCTGGAGAAAATAAAAGGGAACCGATAAATTTAACTAAACAGGCCAACGATCTAGAAAATGTATATAATTGGGTTACAACTCAAGGATATTCAAAAATTGCTGTATTGGGGCTCTCTTTTGGCGGTCTTACTACAATGAAAGCAAATCTACCGGGAATTATTACTTATGTCTTGTGGGCTCCCCCTTTATTACTTCACTCAACATCAGACCAAGTTGATTGGTTTAAGGATATAGATAAGGGACCTGTAGAAATTCCATCGTCCGGAGATTACGATCCTATTATTATTGATATGAGTTTTGTAATGGATGTTGCTAATTTTCGAATTAGACCAGCTTTGAAGAAATGTATTGATCCAACTCTTATAGTCCAAGGCACTGCGGACGAACAAGTTCCTTTTGAATTAAATAAGAAAGCTTTTAGTTTGATGCCCCAAGATGACAACCATAAATTTATTGAAGTTCAAGGAGCAACTCACGATTTTGAAGAAGAACACTTACAGGAGTTTATTAGAGAAACCATTAATTGGTTGAAAATTTATTTCTAAAAGAGCTATTTGCTTTTGACTACTTCTGGCGGATCAAGTTTTAGCAGCTTAAAGTTTTCTAACAATTCCTCGAAACATTTATTGGTAACAATAAACTTACCCGGTGCTCTTGACAGTATCTGAGAATTTAAGACTTTTTCAGTGTGGTTTAGTAACATCTTTCCATAGTAATTGTTAGAAAGCTCGTGAATATTGTACGATGTATCGTTAACTTTGTAGATTTTACAGTTTAAAAGTTGTTGTTTCAACATGTAAATTACTTTGACAGTCCATTTTTTAAAGGTTGGGAATTCTTTCAGCGCTTTTATGTCAATTGACCCCAAGTCATCGATTTTAATTAATTGGCTTAGTCTTAGTGATACGAATTTTTTAAAATCCAACTTTAATTCCTGTAAGGATTGTCTTTTTAAAGAATCGCTTTTAAACCCGTTTAGACAAGATGAACTTGTAAAAATTTTTGAATGACGCTCGAATCCTATTATTCTCAACACCTTACTTTTATAATTTGGTTTCTGTATTATCTTTAAGTAAGTTTTATTTAGTTCTTTTAAAATTTTCCGTTGAATGAAATCGCTAAAAAATTGTCGAACGCTTTCTTTTTTCGGTAAAAAACTAGTTTTAAACCGCTCATCGATTTTATCGTAAGCTTCTAACTCGTCAATTTTGTACTCTTTTAATTCGGTTATAATCTCAAAAGGGATATAAGTTGAGACGAAATCAATTCCTTCCCATACGAGTTCTATTGCTGTTTTTATGTTGATTCTTCTTAGTGGTCTTATAATTTTAATATTGCCCGCTTTAATTGCGATTGGTGTTGTTTTACATAAAATTAAATCAAACGGTTTGATTTCGTGACTTAAAGGGTGATTGTTATCAGGTATCAAAAATCCATCAGAGAATTGACATATGTGACTTCCTAACATGGGTTTTTGGGCTAAATCCCACTCAATTAAAGTAAAGGCTTCAAGTTCCTTCAGATTTACTTTAAAATCTAAATCTACAACTCTGTTAGTATATGCCGTGTTTTTAATTGTTGGATTATCACTTCCCCAGAATTTCATTACTAGATTTCTAACGGGATTATTTCCATCGAAAATCTTGCTAAATACGGGATAATTTTCGACAAAATAGCTTTGTTCAAGATATTCTAAGTGGTGTTTTTCGATACCACACTTTTCTAAAATGTAATAATACAACGGGATTTCTGACCGGGAAGTAGATGCCCAAATTAGCGTTGGGTAGTTATATCTATAATTAAATTTCAATTGTTTGAGTTTATCGGATTGTGTGTTCGCTATTACTAAAGACCGAAGAAACGCATGTTTTTGCTTAAGCCCCTCTAAGTATAGATCTTTCAACTTTTCCTTGTAGACACCGATCTGAGAATAATTTGCGCCGTTATTTTTGAAATTGCAATTTCTTGCAATTGCTAAATAACTATCCATGTTATCTTCTGATTCCATGTTCAAAATTGCTTCGTTAACGCTTTCTAAAGTTATTTCTGCGATTTGTTCTTTTAAATCTAACTTTGAACTTATGGGGAGGTCTTTAAAAAAATCCTCTAGATATACTCCAGATGCAAACTTATGAAGGAATAGATATCTAAATATTGGATTTTCTACGGCAGTTACATCCATCTTTTTAATAGTCTCAATGACGAGATCCTTAGGGAAATTGAGTAAAAGACTCTGTAAGTTGAGGATTGTATCGACTTTTCTGTGTAACTCGTATTCTCTTATGCCTTTAAACGTTAAGCTTATAAAATTAGGATAATCGGTGATAAAATCTCTTATATCCCCAAATTTTACCGCATATTTTATGAATTGGTCGTATAACTTGTATTTAAGAGAAATATCGGCGATCTTTTTAATGTAATCAATGTTATTAGATTCTCTGTGGGCTTGATCTAAAAAATTTATTGCTTCATAATATTTGGATTCTTTAATTAACTCCTCTGCTTTAATTATGAAATTTTCAGTTTTACTTCGCTGGACTAGAGTAAAATTCGAGGAGAAATTTATCGTTCTTATATCCTGACATACTTTTTTGCACACATCAGGTTCAAGCAATAGTAAAACTTTTACTATATGTTTACAGAACTTAGTATTTTTTTTAAAATCAGGGCAGTCGTGAACGATATTTACGCGTTGATCGTCTTGAAAGATGTTTACTACGTATTTTGAGTTACCAGACCCTTGGATGTTAGCTAAAACTTTAATTTTGGGGCTCTTTACGACATTGAAATTAATTATGTTTTTGTTTGGAATACTCTTTCCTCGATTGAATCTAGCTCCTATTACGTTCCTCTTAAATAAATCCCCATTTTGAACAAAATTTTTAAGATCTACTTTGCTCACCTTTATGTGATAAGCGTAATTAATTTATTGATTGGTAATGATGTCAGATATTAGCTTAGGAAAGTCTCTCCACTGATTTAAGGTTAAAAGAACTCCATTGGCTTCTTTTACCATTTTTTTTGCCATTACCGGAGAACATCCGAATTTTGGGACCACCATAACGAATCTAATGTCCTTTTCCTTCATAATTTTTAACTCCCTTAAACTATTGTTGAAGTCAAAAACATCTGCATCAGTGAAAAGTACGTTTAGTTTGTATTTCGAACGAGCTTTTTTTTCAAACTGAAGGTTTGCCCATTTAAGTGCGTGGTTTATGCACGTGCCTCCCCTTGCGGTAATATCGAGTAATTCGTCTACAACTTTTTCTAATTCAACATCTTCGTCAAGGTTCTTTAACTTATGCGTGTTAGATTCAAAAAAAGTGAGTGCGAGTTCTTCTGGTTTAAAAGCGTATACTAACATAGTTGTGCATAATGCCATTTGAGCTAATTTGTTTCCTTTCATACTTCCGCTAATATCCAATTCAAGAACCAAGCACCGAAGACCATCCGTAGTTTTTGATACTAAAAAATCGTCGTTAGTAATCGTTTCTACCGTTTTCCCGCCCTCCAATAAATTACTTATCGTCTCTTCTAGATCAATTAATTCAAAATCGTCTCCTAAAGTGTAAGGGATCACAACATTCTCTACAAGAGGTCCAGATTTAGCAGTACCAATTAAAGAATTTGCTGCATTAATACCTAAATCAATCATAATTTGCTTAATGATCTCCTTCAACCTTTTCTTGATTTTGGCTGAGACATTATGTCTCGAATAAAACCATTGCTCCAATAGATCCAAACCACTCCCAGCACCCAGAGAGGAAAATGCCATATCAAGAGCATCGTCTCCCATTTGTTCCGCAGATTTTAATACTTGAGCTAAATTTTTCTCGCTTAAAGCGCTCAAAACTTCTAAATTAGGCGGTTTTTTGGGAGCTCCTCCTAGGGCTAACTTAACTATCTCGTCTATCTGCTGGGGTGTTAATCCCATCTGCTCGAGATAATCTTTATAAGTCTCGTATTTCGATTGATTCTCCTTGACTAACTGTTTAAACACTTTATAGCTTTTTTCGATAAGGTTAAGAATTTCGGTCTCTGTCATGCCTAGCCTTTTTCCTGCGTCCTTAATCGAAGTAATGTCTGGAGAAAAACCCATCTTGTTAAAATCCTTAACCATATTTTTTAACGACTCTTTACTCGCCGCACTTCCGACCGCTTTATCAACTAATTCAGAAATTTTATTATTGAGTTGCGATTGACAAGAGAGATCACTACAATTCTTCTTAGAATCGACTAATTCATCAATATAATTCTTCATCTGGGCGTCTATCATTTGCTTATCAGTGTAATCTTCGTTCATTGATTGAACATCTTTATCGATGATATTTGACATTAATTTTCGCCACGCTGGCGTCTTTATTGGGTTGTTGATTAGTTCCTTTTTAATGTCACTTGAGTTTTTTCCTTTACTAAAGTTATCAAAATTTTCGTTAATCTCATCTAGGTATTGTTCGCTCAAACTATCTCCAAAAAATTGATCAAAGTTCTTTGCATTATTGTATGCGTCTTTAAAGGGGAGCTTCAAACTGCTATTCAAGATATTATCCATTTTCTTCTTCGCTATATTAGGATTTGATCCCAAGACTTTTGATATGTTAAAAATATCGTTAAGATTTTTGTTAGATTTAGAAAGATTTTGTTTTAAAAGATTTTTTACAATGTTTTGACCTTGCTGGTTTAATTTATTAGATTTCAAGGCAAATTCAGCAATGTTCAAACCATCAAAGGAATTATCACTTAAAGCTTTAGATAGGCTTTCTTTAAATTTGTCCAAGTTTTTGTCCTTTGCGAGTTGAGACATCATCTTCTCTTTTAACGAATCAGATTTCGATATTATATCCTCTAACAAATCCAATTTTTCAGCTGCATCTATATCCTTGGGCTCTAAATGGTTCATTTTATTTTTTAATAATTCTCTTGCGTAATCGAGCATCGCTTCTAAATCTTTGAATTTATTGAAGTTAGCAATAGCATTATTGTCAATGACATCTAAAGCTGTCTTATATGGATCTTCTTCCAACTCTTCACTAAACCGATCAAAAAAATCGTTTAGACTCTCGTCCATTAACTGGTCTAAATCGAGATCTTCTAATTCTTTAAAAAAATTGTCTAATAATTCAAAATCGTCGAAAACCTCGTCTAATTCGCTCAGATCTAATCCTATATCATCAAGTAAGTCCTGTGCTGTCTTACTCCCAAACATATCAGACTTTACCGTATCAGAAGATATACGATTTTTTGAGGGATCATTATAAGTTAGTAGTTCTGTGGCAATTTTACGAGCTAAAGCTTGGTTTTCAAGAGGACTTGTAACAACTGCAATTTCAATAAAGTCGTTGACTTCACATGTGCCCTTATTTAGAAACCTCGCTAGAATTAATTTACAAATAGCGATTGCTTGACGAATCGACGGCTTATACATACATTTTTCATGGTTTCGTAGAGCAGTTATAAATTTAAGTGAAAACCAAACTGGGCTTTGGGGGAAAATTATCATCCAAATCAATTCCTAATATTAATTATACTTTCTAAATTACGCAGATCCTAATACCTGAGAAATAATATTGCTAATAACATCTTTAGATTTAACACCAGGTTTAGTTTGTATTGCTCCAAATAGTACATTACTCGCAAGATTTCGAAGTATTTTATTTGGTTCCTCTGCTTTATTTCTTTTTTGTGCGACACCTGTCAATCGAGCTAAAGCGATTCCACTGCGTAAACTCGCAGGTGTTTGTATTTGATGATGGGTGCGCGTTCTATTGATGATCAGATATATTTTTTCTAAGATACTTTCTTCTACTTTATAATAAGGATTGTTATGCTCGATTATCTTCATTTCAGTTTTCTTATCTGGATAGTCGAGTTCAATCCAGACATTAAACCGATCTTTCAACGCTTCGCCGAGTCGGTGAGTTCCTACTAATTCAGAAGGGTTCATCGCACCGATAAAAAAAAACCCAGACGATGCTTTTACACGTCCTATATGCGGGACTGATAGCGTTTTTTCTTCTAATGGTTCCAATAGCGAGTTTTGCGTGTATTCAGTAGCTCGATTCACTTCGTTCGCTAAAAATAAGCCACCGTTTAACATTGCTTTGATTAATGGCCCGGGATTAAACGCTTCGAACGAGAATCCCTTCTGAATTGTGGTTGCAGGGTTAAAAGATCCAATCAGGTGAGCTGGTTTCGTGGATTCGTCAAAAGTAATCCATTCAAATGAGTCATTTCCCGTAATTTCTGCCCGTGACTGTGCATAATATCTACATAATGTTGTTTTACCAATTCCTGGAGGGCCTACCAAGATTGGATATAAGTTGGAAGCATCTGCCTCAAACATTAAGTCGAGAGCTTGCTCGTATTGCCCCGTTAATACGATTTCTAATTTATCTTCTTTCTGGGAAAGTAAACTTTTTTCAAATAACTCTTTTAGTGATAAATGTTTCTGAGTTGTTTTGGAGTCGTTTTTCTGCTTTATATAAGGAGAACTTTTCAGAATTGAAAGATTGTCTAGTACTTTTACTTTAGGTTTTTGTGGCGCTGGTTTTTTAGGGATAGGCTTTTGAGTTGTTGGTTTAACAGTTGTTACTTTAGGAGGAGTTGCTTTTGTTTCCTTCTGATCTTTTTTAATCTGATTATTTTTAGTTACGGGTTTCTTTGCCATAATAAATGACCTTTACACGTAGATTTTTGCTTTTTGAGATTTTATTTTAAAAATAAAATTTCACATTATTTAATTTTCCACTATCAAATATATAAACCCAGACAATAACGAAAAAGTAAATTAGTGAATATTACTTTGAGGGATAGAAATTACCCAAAATATGCTGAATTAGAAAACTAAGCTATATATATGGTATTACGTCTTAGTTAAATGATAGACTTCAGGAGGTCTTAATTCCCATTCTTCAAAGGGATCGTCCTTAACAGCCTCGATCATGGCTGGTCTTGCAGTTAACCAATTTTCTTTCGAGTCCCATATTGCTAAACCAATTAAGCGGTTTGAATCTTCGTCTTTTGTAGTATGTGCCATAATTAAGCCCTTTTTACCTTCCATAGCTTTGCCAAATCGATGCATGGACTCAATTAACAGCTGTCGCTTTTCAGGCTTAGGGTAATGAATCGACATATGAATATATATTTTACAATCACCTCATTTTTTTCAATTTTAAATTCTTTTGCAAATATTCTTTTAGATATTTTTTCAGTCATTGGATCCAACTTAATTCTTTAAGGTGCTATGATTAAAACAATAATGTAAACTAGTATTAAGTTTCCTAAGATAATTCCTACGTCTTTTAACGCTGTCCGATCTAATAAATCTATTCGGGGTTTCCTAAAAATATACAATATTCCAAAAGGAAAGAAAATTATAGGCAAAAATATGAAATTTTGGGTAATTATTAAAGAAAATATTGTAATTATGAGCGATATTAAAGACGCAATCCATATCACTAATTGAGACGCTTTAGGAGATAATTTTGACAACGAATCTCCATCGATTAACTCGTGTAACATTTGTCCAGTATACCCAACTGAAGCTATAGAGAGTAATATTAGTAATTCAGACAGGCTCAAATTGGGAAAAAAATACAGTGCTAGGTCGCCAGCATTGATTTTTATCATCAACCAAGGTAATACTATATGCGAGATTCCTAAAACGATGTGGTTAATAATAACAAGCGATTTGAAGAGGCAGTACATAATTACTAAAATAACAATGATTGCCAAATAAATACCTAAAATTGGATATATTACAATGCTATTCATAAAACAAACGGTCCCTATTAAGAAACTTGCTAACGAAATAGTTAAAATTTCTTTACGACTATAACCTTGGACTCTTTTGAGCGTTTCTTTTTCGTCTGGATCTTTCATATCTATAACATCGTTCAGAGTATTCCCAGTAATAGCATAAAAGGCAAATCCAGCTAATATCCATATGTGAGCAATGACCTCGTAATTATTTAAATAAATACTGAGTAAACAGGGTACTAGTACGCTAAACAGGTATTCAATTCTTAATAACCTAAATCCATTACTCATTGAAAGAATCACATGAAGATATATTATAATGAATTAATAATTAATAAAGTAAAAAAATTTAGGATTTTACTAATTGCCTACAAATTTCGGTTCCTTTTTTTCGTTTAGAGCAAATACACCAATTTTATAATCTTCCGATTCTGCCGATTTAATTTGCATTTGTCGTTCCTTCTCTAGATGTTCTTCTAACGGAGTACTAAGGGCGTCAAAAAATAGTTTTTTAGTCCTTGCGTATGTTAAAGTGGGACCACTAGCAAGTTTATGAGCCCAATCCATAGAAACTCCTTCCAAATTTTCAGGAGGAACGATTTCATTAACAAACCCAAGCTTTTTCATCTCCTCTGCTGTATAGGTATCTCCAAAAAAAGCCATTTGTGTAGCTTGTTGCCATGGAAGTTGACGACTCAGGATAATAGTACCAGCAAATCCCGGAATTAATGCTAGTTTACAAAATGATTGTTTAAATTTCGCTTTTTCAGATGCTATTATTAAATCGCAAGAAAGAGCAAGGTTCATACCTGCTCCCACAGCCCAGCCATTTACCGCGGCTATCACGGGTTTAGGATAGAGTCGCAAAATCAATGCGATTTTATAAAGATCTTGAGTTAAATCGTCCATGACTTGACCTGATGTGCCGCTTTCAATACTAGATTTGAACTGTTTTATGTCTCCACCAGCAGAAAAAGCTTTTCCAGAACCAGTTATGATTAAACACCGAACATCCCTGTCGCTTCTAATCGCTTCTATAGTTTCTAATAGTTTCTTACCGGTAGCTTTATTTAATGGGTTATAATTCTCGGAATTGGTAAGTTTTATTACAGCAATATGATCTTTTATTGTTAGTTTCACAAGGTTTTCCATTTTCTTTCTCCAATTCTTTTATTTCTTTATTTTAATATATAAATTTCATTTTACTATACAAATTTTAGACTATAATTATTACCAAGTTATAACCTTTAAAAAAACATTCTTATTGCTAAACCTATCAATACGACTGACACAAAGAACTGTAGATACTTTTTAGACATCTTCTTTGATATTTTAGCACCTAATATCGATCCCAAAATCGAACCGATTGCAATTAAAAGCCCTATTAAGTAGTCAATCTGACCTATCAAACTCTTTATAACTGTATTGTATATAGCGGTAAAGAAAATTATAGATGTTGAGACTGCTGTAGAATTGTGAATAGGGAAATTTAGGACCATATTAAGCGATGGGGTGTTTATTATACCACCTCCAATTCCTAATAAATTTGCAGTAAATCCCGCTAAAATGAATAACGGTATAGATTTTTTAAAACTAACTTTATCCTCGCGGTTGTTTAAGGAAAAATCGATGTGGTTAACCTCTTGAGTCTCGGCTCCATTTCTCGACTTAATAGTTTTATAAATCATATTAAATCCTGCAATTAGCAAAGTTACAGCAAATAAAATTTCTAAAACAGAATTATCAATTCTAATAACTGAAAACAAAATAGTGGCTAAAATACTCCCCAAAATAGAAAATATACTAAAAAATATTGAAAGTTTAATACTTGTTCTTTTCTGTCGTAAATAAGTAATAAATCCGGCTAGCGATGAAAAAAGAATTACGAATGTACTCGTATCTACCGCTAT
>JAEOTS010000182.1 GCA_016839745.1 Promethearchaeota archaeon | reverse complement strand
TTATCTAAGGTAGCCTTGATTATTTTTTTAATAGTGGAATCTTTATTTTGGGTAATTTCGATCCTATATTGGAGAGGAACAGGTCGGACATCTGAGGTTATAAGCGTTGTTTTATTTCCAAGAGAGGAAAGCCATTGGTTAAAGAATTCAGGATTAGCTATCGTTGCTGAAAGACCTATAATTTGTGGGTTCTTCAAAAACTCGTTTAACCTCACTATCAACGACTCCAAGCGCGGGCCACGAGATCCACTAGCATCACCTAGTATGTGAATCTCGTCAATGATTATGGTGGATATATCGAAAATCCACTCTTTATCGCTAAAATTTCGCAAAATTGAATCCATTTTTTCATAAGTAGTAACTAAAATGTCCGCTTGTTCCAATCTTGAATCGTCTACATCGTAGTCGCCTATTGATAGTTCAACCTTAATTCCAAACCGTTCGTAACTTTTTTTAAAATGGACATATTTCTCTGTTGCCAACGCTTTATAAGGTACAAGGTAGATACTTTTACCGAACTTTTGGAATACATTATTAACGGCGCAGATCTCACCTATTAGAGTTTTACCAGATCCTGAAGGAGCACAGACTAAAAAGGACTTTTGAAAAAAAACACCTTTTCTTATGGCTTCTTTCTGTATCTCCCTTAACTTAAATATTTTTAACTCTAAAAGAACTCTTAAAATTCTCTCGTCGCTAATGTATTGAAAAATTTCCTCTTCTTTTTCCTCTTTCTTAACGGTTTCCAAGTCAGTAAATTTCATTAATGAGATTTACAATCACCAAGTTCTATTATATTCACTTAAATTACATCCAAATATAAAGAAAAAAAAGTAGTGCTCTTGCCAAAGTAGGAGCCCTTTTAATAAGAATCAGTGAAGACAGATGTTTATGACATTTTGGGCTAAAATTTGGCAGGAGCTATCTAGGGTGTATCTAATAATTAATATATAGAACTTATTTAAACAAAAATTCTTTTGATGATTCTATTTTTTTGTTTAAATATAGGTGACTTATTTGATCTTCGATCCCTATGACAAATATATTTGAAAATTCTCAGAAATGGATTATCGAAAACGCTAAAGATAAATCTTATATTTCGCCCAAAACTGCCGACATTCTAACTGAAATTGAAGGTATTGGTTTGGATATTGCTCTAAAGTTAAATATGGTCAACATTTACACTTATAAACAACTTGCGGATGTTTCACCCGATGTACTTTCTGAAATTCCAGGTATTAACATTACAACGGCGTATAAATTTATTACGGAAGCAAAAAATCTTCTTGGTGAAGAAAAGGAAACTGAAGTAGATAATATTAAAACCTTCGATGTTGCTGAAGTTATCGTAGAGGAGGAGTTTCCACAGGAAGAGTTCCAAAAAAAAGAAGAACCCATCGAAACTACTCAAGAGCCTTGGTTTGATAATAAATTTAATTATTCTCGACTTACAGCTTCTCATCCCTTCAATTCAGAATGTTCTTCAAAAGAACCTGAATTAAAATTTGAGGAAATCCAAGAACAACTTGAGCCCCCTCAGGAACAGAGCGATAATATATTCAATGAAGAATCTTTTATGGTTGAAGGACCTGTATTAGAAGAATTAGAAGAAGATTCTCGTGAAGAAATCTCTTTTGTTCCAGATATAACTGGGATTTTAGAAGCTGAAAAAATTCGAAAAATGTCAACCATACGAGATGAGAGAGAAAAAATCAAAATAAAAATCGAAAAATCATTAGAAAATTCAGGATATTACTCGATTCCAAAAACAATAAGCGCCTTAAATCCTTTTATAGAGAATATCGACTACATCGGATGTAAGCTTGTTCGCGTTTCTAAATGGGTAAACCATATTTTTATAATCCCTATTAAGATTTGCAACTTGGAGGGAACTGTGTTAGTTGACGAAACTGAATTAACTTTTAATACAAGATCAAATGTTAACAAAACCGAGTCTATGAGCAGATTAAGAAATGATTGCAAAAATCTGTTAAATACAAGAGATTTAATATTCGACGATATAGTTAACAACAGAAAATTCCGAGAGTTCTTTCAAAAATATTTGCAAGTAAGCCTAACGCTAGAAAAAAGCGCAAAAAACAAGAAGCTTTTTTTCATATCTGGTCAAACTCAATATAAGGTGTTAATCGAGCCAATAATGCTCTGTAAAACACCCCCGAGATGTATGGAAAAATCAATTTCTTTTCCATATCAGAGAAACACCAACATTCACATTATTCATCAACCAGATTTATCCCCACTATTAGGTTTCTTAGAGCAAAAATACAGATTAATTGAATCTCGCGTAAAAAGTCCGAATACTATTAAGAATTATCAAAAAACGAACGAAAAGTTTAGAACCAACGTACGGATTGCCTCGATTCCATTGGTAGGTTACGCTATAGCGTTAGCTGTTATTTATTTCGCCGAATTTTTCTTCCTTTTGAGATTGTTTAACAGCATAGGGTTTGCTATCGTAGGGATTTATCTTTCAATATTAGCTTACTTATATTTTAAGTTTTACAGAACAAAAAAGGAGCTCGCAATAGAATTTGAAACGCCCTATTACATGCAGAACTTAGAATTTAGCGAAACCGATTTATTAGAGTTTAAAGATCTATTCACAACTGAGCATATGGCCCAATTTGGATACGAGTGTTTCGGAAAAGAAAAAATTTATAAGGTATTGGAACAGATCGAAAAAGACAGCTTTATAAGTAGCGTAGATGTAAAACAGATTCAAATTGATTCTCAAGGAATACTCGAATCAAATGAAGAAATGGAAGAGGGCGTTTCGTTAGATAACTCGAAATTCAACAATAAATACCTCTCGTTTTTAGAAGATTAGAGCCTCATATATTTCAATGGAGGCTACTCTAAATTTTTTCTTTATATACTCGTAACCACTTAAAGCCTATATATAGGAAATATAAGAGTTTAGTTCAAAATGTCGATAAATTTTAAGTCAGTATACAAAATACTATTTGTAATTGGGTTACTGCTAGGATTTGTTTCCGTATTTTTAGATTGGTATTATCTTCAAGGAATAAGTGAGGTTTCTGGTGAAACAGTGGTGTATTGGATTTATAGCGCATTGTTTGATTGGAGCACTCCCTTTTCCAAAGGCGCTTTATTCAACGAAGTTTACCAACCAAAAAATGCTACAATGCCTATTGCTATTGTAATCGCGTTTATAATCATACTGTTCTTATCTGCCTACTCAGTGCTATTCCACGATGTAGAACGAGGAGATAATTTATTAAAAGTAAGGAAATTTAATTTTATTAACTTATCTCTAGTAACCTTAATTGGTTTCTTTGTATTAATATATCCACTGTTTTTCTTACTACCTAACGGTCTTTATTATCCATTTTTATTATACTACGATTACGATTTAGAAGTTACATTTTACTTTTCGATTGGTCCTGGTTATTTTTTTCAATTCATATCTTTTGGATTTACATTTCCTTACGCTTTATTCAATCATTCTGTAATTAACACTTTCGATAAAGAGCAATCCAGCGTAGAAAATACGATTAATCGATACATCAAAAGCGTTCGAGAAGATTTGGATTTAGACAAGCTAATAGCCAGAGAAGAGTATAAGCTTGAATCGACAAATAACTCCCAAGGTGAAGTTCCTAAAAGCGAAGTGGAAAAAATTTACGAGGAATTTTTAACAACTCGGGGGAGATAATGAAAGAACAACTATTAGATTTAAAGCTAAAAAAGTTAATCCAACTCTGTAAAGAGACTCAGAACTATAAAAAACTAGCAGTCGTTAGCTTTATCCTTACGAGTAATACAATAGACGAGATTGGGATTAAGCTTGGAATGAGACCGAGAGAGAAAAATGCTGGCGAGAAGATTTTTGAGTACATGGAGCTCGTAAACAAAATTTTTTCCTTAAATTTTAGAATAAAAGTTTTTAAACCTGAAATAATTGAAAGTATTTCTCAAATCGAGTTGCTATTTCTGAAAAAAGAAGGAGACCTAGGTTTAGATCACGTAAGAGAAGTGTTTGACATTTATTACGAACTTCGAAAGCTAGAAGTACCTAACCTTCACGAAAACATAAACTCAGACATATTAGATCGTAATCGATCCATATCAATGTTTTCTTTCTTATCCGGTGGTCAAAACTTAAGGAATAAAAAAGAAGGGGCATTTAATCCAATTTTACTTCACAAATTTAGAGAGGAAGAAAAAGCCCTTCAAATCCAATTCGAAAAGGAGTTCGATAAAGAAGTATTTGAGAAAATATTGCACCTTAAAACAATAAGGAAAAATATCGAGCAGCGATCCAAAGGCAAAATAGTAATTTCTGGCTCTTTAAAGGACAACATATCTTACCGGCAATCAAAAGAACATATCGGACAATTTTTAATGTTAGGACTTATCATTTTGTTTGCGATGATTGGAATTGTATCTGTAATTGAGTCTTTTATGTTTGGTGTCTTATCTGTAGTCATTAGTTACAACATGCTCATCTGTTTTGGAGCTATACTAGTGTTGTATTTTATAAATAAAACTTACTTTGGTAAGAGGTGATATAAAGATTGGTAAAATCTTACGGAAATTTGTTAAAAGATTCAAATAATTGGAAAGGTAAAAATAGCTCTGGAAAAGAAAGCGAAGTAGATGACCGAGAAAAAGCATATTTGAAAGTATGGAAGGTTAATCCTTCCTATAAGGATGTTGATAAAAGAGAAACACTCCTTAAGGTGGGTTCTTTGACGATCATCGGATTTTTATATTTTGCATTCTTGTTATACGCAACTTTCAACTTAGCACTTTCTACTATCGTTTCAGCAATCGTAGTAATAGGTTATGTTTTGGTTTTTCATAAAAATATCTTCAATTTAAAACATCTCTTCGAATTCAAGTCATTTGAACCTTTTCAAGAACTTGTTTTTTGGCAATCTAAATACGACACTTCTTTATTGTTTTTTACCAACCATAAAGATTTAATTACGACAGGGATAAGGATATTTAAAATCCGAGTCATTCCCGAAAATGTCCACGCCAACTTAAACCGATTTATTAAAGGATTACACGCGGTAAAGGTGCCCTACTCCTATCAAATTATCCAAAAACCACTTCAGCTAGCCACTGATAACAACACTGGCAATCAGATTTCTTCTTTCGAAACCATGGTTTTTTTTAGTACTTTTTACAGCATTAAAGGAAGAGTTTCCAAATCTAAATTAACAGAAGTAGTGGATAATCTTCGAGAGTATACCGTTTCTTTAAAATCTGCATTTGCTTCCAACTTTCATCACTTTAGAATAACACAATTATCTGATGCGGACTTATTGAATGCTTTTAGAAGCTCGGTTTTAAAACAAGAATTAGAAGTAGAAAACGATCCAAATAAAATAACATGCAAGTCGATTAAACCAGAAATAAGTAGTTCTATAGTAAAGGCACTTTACATCTTTTCAATAGTAGTAGTACTCGATATATTATTATTCGTCCTTAATTTGCCAATAGGAGTGCGTTTATTGCTAAGTATTTTTATCCTAGTAAGTTTAATAGCTATTTGGTGGCGCGGGTTGTTATTCCAATTTAACAAGGGAATAATATTTAAATCGAAAGAATTTGAAGTAGTCGATCCTTTTTCAAAGGTTCAGTTTTACAAATTAGGTAGTATCCCTGAAAGTATTTTTTATCAGGTCGAAGGAAAAATTGTAGGTGGGCTCAAAATGCTTAACATAAATTTTACTTATCCCCCCGCCTATTGCACTCCGGACAAGTTTTACGAGGCATTAATTAGGGAAGGTATGCCTTTTACAGTTACTTTTCAGTTAAAACCTTTATCTTTTAACCAGTTCGACAAGGAAGGGTTTAAATATTTAAATGAAGGGGAAAAACGGATGCTGCTTAAAAGAACGGATAACTTTATAGATGGTAATAATTGGCTTAGTTCCCGTGCGGGAATTTGGAGCACAATCGCAACCTATTCAACAAGCGTAGTATTTAACTCTCCAGATATTAACTTTGAATTAATCGATAAAATGGAACAGAACTTAAAATTACAACAAATAGTTCTTTATAACACTTTTAAGCAATTCTTTACGAACTACGAGTTGGTACCATTGAGGAAAAACAAACTAGAAGCTGGACTAATGTTCGAGACTCTGAAAAACAAATTTTTCCTAAGAAACGGAACTCATTTAAGCTATGTTTTGTATCAAGGAAAAACCTTAAGATTTTTGGCTGCACTTTCTGACCAATTCAAAAAAGGAATTGAGACAAAATTGGCAACAGAATTCAACAGCCCTTTACAACTTACAAACTTTATAACAGTTGGAAAAACAATTAATACAGAATTTCTGGAAAATGAAGTTCCTGCTGGATTTTTGTTAGAGCATCTGCGTAACTTGCTTCTCACAAATGGAACTAATTCCAATAGAGAATTACTAGCTCAAAAGATTGTTGTAGAACTAGTGAAGACGGGACATAACTCTGTGGTTTTCGATTTTACTGGGAACTGGTCTAAAGTAATAAATTACTTTAAAGGTACCGTTTATGAAAACCAATTTATTTACCATAAGTTAGGTAAAACCTTCGTAATAAACCCTCTCCGTTCTGGGATTCCTTATGACACTGACAATCCAGGGTATTTGGATTACATGCTAGATGCATACGCCATGTGTTTTAAAAAAGACGAAAGGACTATAGAAACTTTCAAGAACACTATTTTACGGAATCCGGATATTGATGTTTCAACATTAGTTTTAGATTTAACGACAATGCGTGAGTGGGAAAAATCAACGGTTACAGACACTTTACTTTCTTTTTTCAAAGAATTTACCCCACAGGAGTCATCTTTTATCCATCATCAACAGCAAAATACGCAAGATACTGCTCTTGCCTACGAATTTATTACGAACGATAAAACAGTTATAATAGACCTTTCAGAAGTGAAAGATTACGATAAACAATGCTATTTCGCGTTTGTAGTAATTTCTAAGTTTATTCATTATTTAAGAACAGGAAAACCACACATTTCAAAATTCATAATAATGCCACATATAGATATTATTTTCGATGGCTTTTTCTTGGATAAGAAAATTCAATATGGGAAAATTGACAAGTTTTTCGATCCGTTGGTTGAAAACGAGTTTGGAACAATCTATTCTGCCTCCCAAATTAGATATTTACACCCGAATGTGTTTAATTATTTAAGTAATATGGTAACATTTCGGGCAAATGATAAACGAGACATGGCAGTTCTCAACGGCCAAATGAATTTAGAGAGCCTTCATGGAGTAGGATACTACAGTACTAGTAGAAACGAAGGGTATCAAGCAAGATATATTGGAAATATGAAACCAGACGAAGCGGTTGTAAAAAGAAATGATATTTATCAAACATTTCCAGTCAAATTTGATTTAGAGGAACTGAGAATCATAAAACCACTAGATTGGCAAGAAATTGTAATTTACATGCAAAACCTAGGTTACGATCTGGAAAAAACAGAAAGAAAAGTCATGAAGCGAGCACAAACCACTTTATTTGAAAGCGATTTCGCCGGATACAGCAATTTAATAGAAGGCACTATAAAATTTTTAAACAATCTCCAAGTTGTAGATAAAGTGGGAAACATGTACAAAAAGAAGGTAAAGGAACAACTTCAGAAAATTCTACACCCTTACATCATAAAAATTACTAAAGATAAAAAGAGAGAAAGGGACATAATCAGCGATGTCTTCGGTATTTTGGTAAAACAGCAGTATTTAATAGAAAGTCATCCTCGAAGAGCGAGTGGTTCGGAATCTATGCAAACATCTTTTGCGGTCGGACCGCACTATCAAAAAGTTTTAAAAGATTACTATGAGTCGCGAGAGAGTTCAGTAATAGCATACGAACCTGTAGAGCTCGAATCGGATAAATCAACGCAAACAGAAACTACTGATGTTATTAAACTAAAAATAGTTAATCTAAAACGTGCGATTACAGAGCATTTTGCTCCTATTTTGTATTACGAATTTTTTAATATCCACAAGTTCATTGACCAACAAAAATACGAAAAAGCTTTGAAAGCAGCAAAAATTTTGCTTAGGAAGTTTCTGTATAGCGTTTATAATAGCTACTATAGCGTCAATTACACAATAACTAGCGTAGACATTAATAACTTTATAAAATTCATAACTACTATAGAAGGATTTCCGTTTTCAGAGACGGAGCTGACAAAATTCTTATCTATGTGTGACAATATATCTCTCGAGAAAAATAACTTGGAGCATCAGAGTAAAGAAGTATTCAAATCCTATTCAAAACTGTTCAACACATTTAAATCGTATATTGAAGGAGAGGTGGGTACACTATAGCGGCTAAAAGTCAAGAAAAAGAAGATTTCGAGCAAGTTGTAGAAAAAATCGTTTTCGACGAAGAAGAATTAGAAGGACTAAAGATCACGATTAGAAATTTTATAGAGGGAAAAATACAAGCTAAACAGCTAAAACAAAAATTAATTCAAAGCAGAAGTCGTATGGTTAAGGATATTTCGAACTTCTTAAGTTTTTGCGTCGATCGTATAAAAAACGATGATCAGACTTTGGAGGATCAAAAAATTGCTTTAAAAAATCAATTTAATCAAACTAATATTCATTTACAGCAGGAGTTAATCGACAGAAACGAATTGTTAAAGGTTGTAGCAAATAAAGTTAATCAATTAGTTTTAAAAAAAAAAAAAAATAAATTATAATTTACATAAAACTCCTATATTTTTTGTTCTGTTAAGCTTTATCTTTACGTAAAGCCCAAAAGGTCCATAAAGCTGCAGCAAGGTCAATAACACCGAAAAGGATTATAAGAGGACTCACCATCTGCAGTGCGGCAAAAACACTTAAGAATATAATAACTACAGCTCGTGTGTGTACTGTCCATACAAAAAACTTCCTCATTCCTTCCTCATCAAGAGCAGCGCGAATATAGTAATAAGCTAAAAGCACGAAGATCATTCCAAGGATACGTGAGGCTATATCCGGAGGTGTTGGATAAGCCAATATTAAAAACATAATCTCCGGCATGAATAAAAAGGTAATTCCTAGAAATATTAGATATAATCCCATAACAAAAACAGACAGTGCTGCTCTACTCATATCTTTAAACATCTTGTTTCTTCCTCATATTCTCTTTCTTTTAATTAATAAATTTTCTATTTTTACAAAAATGTAAAAACTAAATTATAATAGATCTATTCATATTTAAATCTTAGTGACTTAGGACTTAATTTACATGTTTATTTAGATCTGCATTAGACTCCTTAATGTTTCGTAAAACAGATACAAAAATGCTAAAAAAAAAAGATTAAAAAAATTAATTATACAGAAGGGAAAATTCAAGCTAAACAACTAAAACATAAATTAATCCAAAATAGAAGTCGTATAGTTAAAGATCTTTCGAATTTCCTAAACTTTTGCGTCGATCGCATGCAAAATAGCAGTCAAACACCGGTTGTTACGAATTTTACTGACTCAAATCAGTTCGATTTAGTAATTAATCAATTGCGGAAAGATATCTCGGAAAAAAACGAGCTGTTGGAAGCTGTAAGAGAGAGAATTAACGCTCTGGTGATAAAAGCAAAAAAAAACACTGTTCCTGGTAAAGAAAGTTTTCATTACTAAGTCGATTTTTAGTTCTAGTTTCAGAAAAATTTTGAAGAAGACTTAAATATAGGTAAAAACTAATAGAAGTCATTGTTTTTCACTTATACTCAAAAGGTGTTCTGTTGCTTATAGAAGATCCATATGAAATCCTAGTAAAAAAATTAGATTCGTCAGTACCTAGATTATCACCATTAGGGCAAAAAGGTAAAATTCCGAAAGGTTGGGTTGAGTACTTAAAAGAGTTAATTGATTCTGAAGATGTGAAGTATCTCATTAAATTAAAAGTAGGTCCTAATCTTCTTTCTCTGAAACGATATGCAAAAAAAATTAAAAGAAGCGAGGATGAAGCCAAGGAAATTCTAGATAGATTAGTAAATCAAAATTGTGTCTTGAAAATTGGCTCAAAAGACCCAAAATATGCAATTCACCAGACTTTTTTACTTCACAGTTTCCCTCCATTAAGCTATCACAAATACTCAAAAGATAAAGCTAAAAAACTAGCAGAAATGAGTTTCAAAAACATGGTTGATGATGGTTGGTATAAAGTCTATAGTGGATCACCAGAAACACCTACCGTTCGAGTAATACCCGTCCAAGAGTCAATAGATTCAACGAAAATGATATTACCATTTGAAAATGTCTCAAAAATTATTGATGATGCAAAAATTATCGCAATTGCTAAATGTGCTTGCAAGACTCGGACAGAAACATTAGGAATTAGAGACTGTAAGGAAAAATATCCGTTAGAAACTTGCTTTTACATGAATCACATGGCTAAATTTATAATTGATAAAGGTATTGGGAGAGAAATAAGTAAAGAAGAAACGAAGAGACTTTGTAAAGAGTTTAACCAAAAAGGTTTAGTCCACACAATAGAAAATTTTGAGGAAGGAACACATTCAATGCTATGTAACTGTTGTTCCTGTTGTTGTAATCCATTAGGAGGAATTACTATGTGGGATAAACCACACGCAGTAGCGAAGGCAAATTATGTAGCAGAAATCAAAGATATTGAAATGTGCGAAAGATGCGGAACATGCGAAACAAATTGTATTTTTAAGGCAATAACCCTAAATGAAGAAGGACCTGAGATTGAGGAAGATAAATGTATGGGATGTGGTATTTGTGCTGTTAATTGCTCAGCAAATATAATAACACTGAAGCGTCTTGAACGAGAAAATATTCCTAAAGATTTCTTCGAATTAGGATTCAAAATTGGGAGGGAAATGGATTAATCTATAAATAGTATTTTTTAACTTCTGCTAATACTAAATCGATTAGGTCTTTAGTATATATCAAGCTGTAAAAAAAAAAGTAAATAAATTTAATACTTAAAATTTGACAGAACCGCTTCCTGCACTTCCATGTTTATATAATCGAACCCTTTCAGGTGAGGAGCTAAATTTTTCGGCTTTACATTAAGAATGCCAGAAAATATCACATCCAC
>JAEOTS010000181.1 GCA_016839745.1 Promethearchaeota archaeon | reverse complement strand
ATTTTTTTGAAATTTAGTTAATTCTCTCCCTTCTCCATAATCGCGAATAATTTCCTTTTTAAGTGTTGCAAGTCTCATATTCTATTTCTAGGGTGATGATGTTTATATACTTTTTTGTGAAAACACCGAAAAACGCCAAATTCCAAATGAAATTACTTTTACTATTCAGAACAAGTAAAATTGAAAAGGGCATATATTAGAGATTCGTTTAGTCATTTTCATTCGCCCTCTTATTCTCTCTCAAGCATCGTCATCAAAAATAATTATTGATAACGATCAAATTTTAGTTGTCGATTACAATATTTAAAGGTTACGCTGGAACTTACCGGTAAGTTCTTGTTTTTACCGGTAAATATGAGAAAAAGTAGATTTTATTATCTTCGAATCTTCTTTATTAAAGCATTATAAGCTTCGTCGAGCCCCTGTCCTGTTTTTGCAGAGGTGACATAGTACCCTACTAAATTAAGCTCCTTTACAAGATTTTGAATTTTTTCCCTATCTAAGCTCTCTACATTTACCAAGTCGACTTTATTAGCAAAAAGTGCGACAGGGATTTCTCCGCAAAATTGTTTGACATCTTGATACCATTTAGTTATGTGTTCAAAACTCCTCTTACCCAAATTATTTTCCTCTAAACTATATACAATAATCGCTGCCTTGCTTGCTCTATAAAAAGAAGGGCGTAGGAAATGAAAATCATCTTGTCCTGCGATATCCCAGAATATTAATTCGATCCTATATCCATCAATTTCCGTTTTATAGTTAGTGAGTTGTGCTCCTATAGTTTTAATATAATCAGTCTGAAAGGTTCCTTGAGTGAATTTTTGAATTAAGGAAGTTTTCCCAACGCTCCCGTCTCCTATAAGGGTAACTTTAATCTTAAGTTTTTTCTTTGCAGATTCTACTTCCAAGCTGAAATTCACAATTTTAAATTCTTTTACATTCAATTATATTTAGATGTTTCTGTATATAAAACTTTAGAATTAGGAGTTTTCCATGTCTGTCAGAAATATATCTGCAATGATTAACCACTTCTTTTTTAGTTCATAATTGCAGAAACACTTGTTTGTGTACTCTTTACCCTTCTTTAAATAATCAATAGCTAACTTGTTATTTCCGAGTTCTTTAAAGCAGATACCCAACTTAATATAGGTCTGATAAATAAACCATCCATTACTACTCAACTCAATTGCTTTTTGAAATTGTTTAACTGCTTTTTCGTATTCCTCGTAATTCATTAAGATTTCGCCGTACGAATCGTAAAACTCCCCGTTGTCTTGCTCAAGCTTAATAAGCTCCTCAAGAAGCTTTAAAGCCTCCTCCTTTTTGTTCATATATTGATACCAATAAGCTTTAAAACTACGTAACTCTTTATCTTCTGGATTTCTTTCGAGTAATTCATCAACAATTTTGAATCCTGCTTCCAGATCCCCTAGTAGTTTATATACAGACGCTTTTTTCATTTTAAGATCCTTTTCAATTTTTGGGAATCTCTCAAGCATTTCATCTAGTAAAACCAACAATTGTGGATACTCGTTGAAATACATGAGGATAGCACTCTTGGAGAGATATAAGTCAACTTTGTTTGGCATAATACTGATTGCCTTATCAATTAATTCAACTGATTCTTTATACTTGTTTAATTCAAGTGATACACGGCTTTTTAGCATAAAAAATAACGCTTTATTAGTGTTGAAGGTTTCGAATGCAATTGCCTTATCGAGATCATCTAAACCATATTCTCGCTTTGCTGTTTCATCGTCAAACTTGTAAATAACATTGTATGCAAGCGCTAATCCTTTAGTAGCATGAGAAAGAGCGTGCTCTGGATGAAATTCTATAAATTTTTTCGCTAGGTTTAATGCACGGTTGAAATCTCCAATAGTTAAGCTTGAAAACACTGTAAGGAAATGAGAAAGAGTTAAGACTTGATCTTTATTAAGTGGTGATTCTATCTCATCGTTTAGTAAGAAAAGCGCATCCTGATACCGATTTAAATAACATAAAATGATTGCTTTAACGATTTTTAAGTTCCTATCATTTTTATATGACTTTAAGGTAACTTCTAAACTCTCTAAAGCTTTATTATACTCTCTCTTGTCTATTAACTGTTGGCATGTCTTATTTCGTGTCATTAATTTCTCTTCGTAGTACGGCTTGAGTAACTCTAATAACACTTTATCTAATTGATAATTTTTTTCACTCTGGCCCATGAATTGGTATTGTAGATCTTCAGTACTACTTGTTTGAAAAATATCTATCATGTTTTGCCATATAATTGCATCTAATTTATCGTAAGTTTCTTTTAATTCAACCTTTGCTTCAACTTTATAAGCTAGATAATTTATATAGGTAGGTAAGAATAGTTTTAACGATTCTCGTAAGGCGTTATCAAATATATACCCACAAATATCTTCTAGTACATCTTTTTCAATAGTGAATGAGTCGATGGTTGTTGAGTATAATCTATTTAGATAAGTAGACTTTGTAATATGATTTTCAGTAATAGTCCGTAACATTGATTCTACTTTCCCATTTTCCTGAAAATAATATATTACCTCTGATGATGGTTTCAATGTAAAAAATTTGATAGGATAAATACTATTCTCTACAATTTCATCAATGTAATATTCCAGTTTTGATTGATTAATTCCGTATCTATTCGAAAAATCGTTAATCGATATATAATCAGGATATTGATCAGGGTGGTTAATCGAAAGGTAAAGAACGATTTTCTCAAAATCCGTTTGGTTTGTCAGCATAGACTTAACTCTATCGTAATCTAGTTTTATAATAGTCGAGAGATATCTGAATTTGATGTTTTCCTCCTCTACATTATATTCCTCAAAGAAATTTATTGTCTTTCTTGTAATCTCGTCTATTCTTTTGCTTTCTTCATCTAAAATTGACTGTCTATCCAAATCGTAGTTCTGGAGCATCTTAGAATATTCGAGTTTACCTGCATTAGTAATTTTATATTCTTTATTTTCTTTTATGACAAATTCCTTGTTTAAAAGGAGGTTCATTTTTTTTGACAACGACGATTGATTAATAGCCAGGGGAGCCTCAAGAAAATGTGACCATTTACAACTGGAATTATTGTACACCATATAGAGAATCCAATCCTCGTAATTTCTTCGCCTTGTAATAATATTGGGAGGGTAATTTAACTTTTTTTTCTCTCCTTGCATACTAGAGATTTCGTGAAATCTTTTTCGCCCTTCACTTGTTATTTTATACTGACCATGAGCATAATTATCTACAAAAGTCTTACTCTTTAACATATTTAAGTATTTAGAAAGTGTAGATTCAGTGATGCTTAATGGTTCTTGTGAGAAGTCAGACCATCGACAAACCTCATTATTAGCTAGCATCCATAGAATAATATGTTCAAAATTCTTGTTTCGTATTTTAAAATCTTTGTAAAATTCTTCAGGAGGATAATTTACATCAGCCATATTTAATGTTAGCTTATTTTTACTTGTTGACTTGTTTAATTAATATATTAATATGGAACTATTTAAACTATTCTTTCCTCGCTAAACCTTCCGAACTTTTGGAAAAGTTCCGTAATAAAAACTATTAAACGAAGTTTATTCTATCTTAAAGTAACAAACAAAAAAGATTATGAAGTGGAAAAATCATGCAGGATGTAGAAAATGTGTATCAGAATGCTTATAACAAGACGAAATACCTTGAAGGATTATTCATTCACGATATTTCGAATTTATTTCAGATCATCAGTAATTCTATAGAACTCTGTGGATCGTTGCTAAAAGGTAATCTACAAAATGAGGATATCATGGAATATTTCCAAATGATAGCAGAACAATTAACCCGAGGTAAAAAGTTAATCAGAAACGTTAGAAACCTATCAGATTTAGAAGAATATGATATGCGCTTAGAGCCTGTGAATGTATTTTCTGAGTTGAACAATGCTATTAATTTTGCACAAATTAGTTTTCCAAACAGGAAGATCGATGTCAAAGTTGTATCAGATTACGAAACCCTTTACGTCATTGCAAGCGAGCTATTAAGTGAAGTATTTGAAAACATAATCATGAACGCTATCAAATACAATAGAAGTGCTGCTGTTCTGATAGAAGTGATAATCTCTAAAGCTGATATTCGCTATGAGAACTACGTCAAGATCGAATTTAAAGACAATGGGATAGGTATTGATGATGCTAGAAAAGAAGCAATCTTTCAGGAAGTTCATTTAAAACGAAGGCACTCCAAGGGGATGGGAATCGGACTTTCATTAGTTGCCAAATTGATCGAACTATACGGTGGAGAGATTTGGGTTGAAGACCGAATAGAGGGCGAATCGACAATGGGCAGCAATTTCATAATCTTACTTCCATTTGTTAAAAAAGGATAGGTGATATTAAGTGGTAAATAATTATGAAAATATAAAAAATGGTAAATTGAAGAAGGACATAAAATGGTATACTTATGTAGATTCGCAACTCGACTCCAAATTACAGAAATTTATGGAGGAATACGATGTTAAAAATCAGGCAAAAATCATAAGAAATTTCGTGAATTACAGCATAGATTATATAAATGCTATATTTGAAAAGAAGTCACGTAAAGATGCTCAAAATTACGATGAAATCGAACTTGATCATTTGATTAGGAAGGCTATAGATGAATATGAAATAGGGAATGATTTATACGAAGATTTAAAACAAAAGCTCTCTCCTCTTAAAGTCTCGCTTTTAACGCTCAATAACTACATCGAGGATAAAGAAAAGCTCTTAGAGGGTATTCAGAATGCAATAAGCGCGTTAGAGGAGTTAGAAATTACTGTAAAACGCCATTTCGAAGAACCAACTATAAGAAGATTTGTAAAAAAGATTGATATCTTATATATTGAAGACAACGAATTAGAGCGAAAAACTCTTGAACATTTTTTTAAGGCAAAGGGAGTCGATATTAAAGCGGTGGAGACTTCTGAGGAGGCTTTGTATCTCCTTAAGACTCTGACTCCGAGAGCTATATTACTTGATATCAATTTAAAGACCAGCAACTTAAATGGAGATAAATTATGCCAGATGCTAAAATCGAACACTCAGCATAATTCAATTCCAGTAATTTTAATCTCAGCAGCTTTTTCCGAAAAAGAAAAAGAGGAAGTTTTAGCAACCACAGGAGCAGATGCTATTATTTCTAAACCAATTGACAGTTTGTCTGACTTAGATGTGTTATATAAATACCTTAAGGAATTATAAAATTGTTTTCTTTTTTTTATTTAATATTAATAATTATTCAAAATAAGGGTTGGGCTCCATTTAATTTATTAGTTTGGCAAATTTTTTAGTCCTAATATTCAAATTATTTTAAGTTAGGTTGATAATTATGTCAATTAAAGAAAAATTTAAAGCGTATGTCGATCTCACGAGAGCGCATTTCGCACCGGTCTGGCCATTACTTTTTGTCTCGGGCTTGATGTTAGCTTTTCGAAATGGAGGGTTCTTCTCGTGGGAATTATTGATCTTAGCCATTTTTATCGGATTATTTGGCTTTGAAGCAGGTATGGTGTTAAACGATATCGTTGACCATAATATAGATAAAAAGGACACGGAAGACACACTAACAAATTATTGGCGCCCATTCAAGGAACGCCCAATTCCTTCGGGAAAAATATCTTTAAGAGAAGCAGTATTAGTGTTTGTTGTATTAGTAGCAATCACGGCGATTTTAATCCTCTTTATACCCTATCCAAATCTTATTTATATCTATATTATAATGGTATATGCATACTCAATGGAAGTTTTTTATCAGATGGTAAAGAGGAAGCAAAAGATTCCAATTGCCCAGATTCTCGGTCGAACAGATTTACTCTTGTTTCCCATTGCGGGTTACTTATTATTTGGTCAATTTAACATCACGATTGTCTATTATCTGCTCTTTATGTATCCTTGGGCGTTAGCCCATCTTGGAGCTAACGATCTTGTAGATATTGAGAACGATAAAGCAAAGGAGCTTAAAACAATAGCGGGATTATACGGAGTTAAAGGAAATAAAATCTGGGTTCACTCGTTTTCTGCGGTTCACCTCATAACCTCTGTAATATTTGCTCTTTTGGATTTAGGAGGCGTGGCTATTTATGGATTTGCTGTTTCATGGATTTTAATTGTTCTTGCTAATATTCTCATAATGAAGGGAAAAGAAGCAAAAAATTGGCTAAAAGCATTACCTATGTTTCACGCATCGCTTTT
>JAEOTS010000180.1 GCA_016839745.1 Promethearchaeota archaeon | reverse complement strand
AAATAGAGGGAGAAACTAAAAATAGAATAAAATGGTTCTCATTAGGGGTAATTACAATTATTTTAGGACTTTTTAGTAATTTAGTAGGAGGATTGCTATCTTTAATTGTTATAGAGATTTTAGCTTTGATTATTATCGATATTGGAGCTCTTTTCGTCCTTAAAGGATTCTTGATCTAATATTACTAAATTTCTTTTTTTTTTGAAAAGAACTCTACTATTTCCCCTCCATGAATTGCATTATACTTATTGCACGGTTGATGACCACAGGATCGGCATCTGGGGTCGTAAGTAGAATTAATTGTTCCGCATTTAGGACAAGAGTAATGCCTTTCCATTTCTTCTAACCACTTCTCACATCCTACTTCTTTAATTCGTTCTTGAGCTTCCCACAATTCTAATCGATGAGGCATTTTAGCCTGAAATTCTTTAATATCATCGCAAGGATATTCTTCGCACTCCCCACAAAAATCAATTCCTTTTTCTTGAGCGCAGGGAAACATTTTACAATCTTGTTCGCAAAAAATAAATCTCTTCTCTGAACGACATCCATAGCATTTGATTTGTTCCGGAGTACTATTAGATTGTTTGGCAATAAACGCAAGTCGCTGAGGATCTTCCTGGGTTCCAATAAATACCGAACAAGATGGGCAGTAAAGCCCACAGACCGCGGCATGTTGTTTTGAATATTTCATAGTGAGATAAAATGTTGCTTCAATTTTTAATATTTATCTTACCACTTCAGTGTGTTCTTGGCGTTTATACTTCTTTTATAGGAATTCTTGTGGATTCCCCACATTTTAGACAAAATAGCTTGGTCGGCTTTTACAGTTCTGTCAAATTATTTATATTAAATGTTCTTAATATATTTTGTAAACTCTTTAAAATCTAATCTAATAAATTTTAATAAGGAGGTATGAAAATTATGGCTGAGCTTTCGAAAGAAGCAAAGATTATGTATTTAGTAAATGCAATCGCTTCCTTTATTTTTACAGTGTTATTTTTAGTAATTCCGGAAATATACGCTAACTTAATAAATCCTCCCGAATTTTGTGCTATTTCTTGGCGACAATTAGGTGGGAGTCTATTAGTTCTTGGAGTGTTTTCAGTAGTGGGGCTGTTAAGAAAAGAATGGGAGCATGTAAGAATAGTGTGGGAACTAGGAATTCTCTGGCTTATTGTTCTACTATGTATAGACTTTTGGGGGATGGTAGCAATTGCTGGATCCTTTGATTATACTGTTATAGTCGAGCTTATTTTAGTAGTTGTAAATATCTTTTTTTACATACGAGAGAGAGGAAAACAAACTAAAACATAGATAATCCTATACAAAAACTAATAAAAAAAATTTTTTTTTCTATTATCGTTATTACTAACTTAATCATTTAAACATTACGCGAATAGAAAACAGTTCTTAAAAATAAGTAATTAAAAAAAAATAAAAAAATAAAGTTATAAATTTGGTTAGTTATAAACCAAGTTTTTCTAACGTGGATTTCAATCGAACTCTGTGAAATTTCAAACCGATATCGTCTGGACTAAAGCCCATTGCTAACGCGTAAAGCTCTGTGATATACATCACGGGAGTATCGTATTCCGTCTCGTATGCCTTACCTAGATCTCGCTGTCTCGTATCAAATTGCTGATAACACGCAGGACAATTGACGGCAATTACATCTGCGCCAGATTTTTTGATTGCGTCCATCTTAATTTTTAGGTTCGCAAAGCCATGTTCTTCGTAAGCGTTTGTTACAGCACTCCCGCAACATAAAACTTCCTCTCCGTAATCAACAACCGTTGCTCCACTTGCTTCTACTAGTTTCTTTAGCGTGGTTGGTCTCATGGGATCGTCAGATTCCATCCATTCAGCAGGTCGCATATAATGACATCCGGGATGGACAGCAACTTTTAGACCATCAAGAGGTTTAGTAATTGCCCCTTTAACCTTGTCTAAATTATCGCTTAACACATCAACAAAATGCTTAATGTCGATAAAACCTTTATATTCTTTCCCAATCTTAGCGAGCTCTTTATTGACCTTATCCATTTTCCATGAATCGTGTTTTAATTGATGTTGAACGCCTCGTAGTGTGTTAGTGCATCCATTACATAGAGAGATTATGTCTTTTCCTTCAGCTTCCGCTAAACATAAATTTCTCGCACCAATCGCTAACCAAGCGTCGTTATCAAACGATTTCATGCCGGTTGGATCAGGACAACAAGAAAAGTTCGTTTGCGAAGTTTCAATACCCACTTTATCAAAAACTTTTCTGGATGCCGCTTCAATGAAAGGAATACGGTTTCCAATAGTACAACCTTCGAACATTTTAAATTCAGTCATTTTCTTCATCATTCCTCCTATTTTAGCTTTTTATCTGCTCCAATATTTTTTAATAAAGTTTGAAATTCACTTACATCTGGCGCCGCGACAGGTGGTAGAGCTAATTGTTCCCGTCTGCGTTCTATTGCAGGTTGGGAAGGAATCGCTTTTGCACTGTCAAAAATTGCTTGTGCTTGCGAATAAATAAAATCTGGTCCTTTTCCATCCGCTACACTCTGGTTCTTTAAGAACGTAAAGATCTCAGTTAGCTCGATGTTCTGTGGACATACCTCGTCGCATGTATCGCACACTGTACAACCCCAAATTGTTAAGGCGTCAGCGTCGAATATCGCATCCTTGTATCCTAATAAGGCATTTAGTATATTACTTCTTGGATTGTATCCTGTAGTCGTATAGAAGTCTGTCGTTACAGCTGTAACTGGACAATTATCTGCACAACGGCTACATTGATAGCAATATTTAATTAAATCAGACCCGATATGATAATCCATTACTTGTTTTCGAAATTCAAAATCTACTGCCATTCTTTTTCACATCTTTCCAATTTTTTATTTCCATTTATTTTATATATTTATTGGCTTTTACCCCGGGCAGGGGCGTTATATCCAATCTATTCTTTTTATTGGATATTCATCCTAAGCCAACGTTCAACTTGCGAGAGTAAACCTCTTCACCGTTTTCTTTAACAACGGTTATGTGGGCTGCGCACGATAGTCAACAATCGAAGCAACGCACAATCATTTCTAAAAGGTTTACTACACCTTCCGGTACTTCTTCGCTCATTTTTTTATCACGGTTTCCTCTTTTTTTT
>JAEOTS010000031.1 GCA_016839745.1 Promethearchaeota archaeon | reverse complement strand
TTCTAATCTTTTTAAAATAGGATCTATCAGTTGTTCTAATTTCGCTCTAGTAAGGCTCAAAGTAAGATGTTTTGGACCTGCATCAGTTGCAGTTATGTAAGGCAAATTAATATCAGTCGAAACCGAAGTAGATAATTCAATTTTAGCCTTTTCAACCGCTTCTCTGATTCTTTGCATTGCCATAGAATCTTTGTTTAAGTCAACGCCTTCTTGATTCTTAAATTCATCGACAACGTATTTTACAAGTAACCTATCCATATCAGTTCCACCTAATTGGGTATCCCCGGCTGTCGAAATTACTTCAAAGACTTGATTGTCGAGTTCCATTACTGTAACATCAAATGTTCCACCGCCTAGATCTAAAACTGCGATTTTTATTCTCGCATCTTTTTTATCTAAACCATATGCTACGGCCGCGGCAGTTGGTTCGTTAATTAAACGCTTAACATTTAATCCCGCGATCTGTCCCGCGTCTTTCGTAGCTTGTCTTTGATTATCGTTGAAATAGGCAGGCACCGTAATAATAACATCCGTTACCTCTTCACCTAAGTAAGCACTCGCGTCTTCTTTGATTTTTCTCAAAATCATTGCCGAAATTTCCTGTGGCTTGTATTCTTTGTTTTCGATCTTCACTTTATAGGAGGTTCCCATCTTTCGCTTTATAGCTGTAATAGTTCGATCTGGATTCGAAATTGCTTGCCTTCTCGCAGGTTCTCCTACTAACCTTTGCCCATCCTTTGTAAATGCTACAACGGAAGGAAAAGCCTTTCCACCTAAAGTATTACCTTCGGCGCTAGGAATAATCGTAGGTTTGCCACCGACTAATACAGCAGCAGCTGAATTGGAAGTTCCTAAATCTATACCAATTATTTTTCCCATATTTTCTCACTTCTGTTTTTTTTAATTTTTATTATCATTTTTGTTTAAATTTATAAGTTTGATTTGTTTTTTGATATCTTAACCCCAGAGGGTCTCAATACCTTGTTATTTAAATAATAACCTTTATTTAATTCTTCTATAATAGTATTTTCAGGGATATCTTCGTTCTCTTCTACCATAAGGGCTTCGTGTTTGTAAGGGTCAAACTTTTCCCCCTCTGAATGCATAGGTTTAACTCCCTCATCTTCTAAAAATTTTTTAAAATTATCAACAATCATTTTAAACCCCTTTTTTACCGATTCTCCTTTTTCTACTAAATCCAGGACATTAAACGCTCTCAATAAATCTTCGTAATGCTTAATTAATTTCTTCAGTATATTTTCTTTGATTTGCGTCCTATATCTCTCGTTCTCTCGATGGTTTGCCTTTTTGAAGTTATCGAAATCTGCTTGAGTTCTCAGTAATGAATTTAAGTATTTCTCAGTTTTCTCCTCTAAATCTTTTAATTGTCTACCATCTTCTTTCAATATTTCAATTTGCTTTTCTAACTCTGATTTTTTGGATTCAACTTGATCTATTTTCTTTGCTAGCATTTCGTATTTTTCCGCGATCTCTATGAGCTTTTTGTACTCGTCTTTTGAAATCGTTACCTTACGGTAAGGGTCTTCCAATGACCTTCGACCTTTGAAAAATTCGTCGTAATAATCTTCAAATACCATATTTATTCTCTTAATTCTGTAAACAATTTTTCATTGTCAACAATCAATTGACAATCATTAATATACTTATATTAATTGACCTATTTAAAGGTATCGACTTTTAAATATAAATCGTTCGAGCTTTCTACTAACAAAATTTTAAGACTTTCAATTTTTGTCGTATAAAAAAAAATTCAAAAAAAAAGTAAATTCGACTAAAAATTAGTCCCACTAATTATTGCTTTTATCTTTCGAGTAACCACATTATTGCAGAATTGAATTTAAACTCCCAACCTTGCGTTGCCATTTCATTTAACATTTTTTCCGCTTTTTCAGCAGTTTTATTGGGAGAAAATGCTGGGCCTACTATTTCTAGTTTATATTCTTTCATCTTATCAACCTCAAGGTTTTCTAACCTAATATATACTTTACAGTTGTTGAAAATATATAATTATCTCTTCTAATAGAGCGAAAATATAGAAAGAATTATATTTTTGAAAATTCATATTGATTTTTAATATATCCCTACGTAGAGCCCTACTACTTCTTATAAACTTATATTATGGCTTTAGAGATTAAATCTAACTCAAAATTCATCTTTTTTTTATTTTTATTATACTTCGAAAGTTTTCCCCTCAAAAGGCATAAATTTATTATTTTTCTTTAAATCAACTATCTTAAAATTAGGTATTATGAAAACTATGAAGTATAGAAAAATGGGTTCTCTTGGTTGGGACGTTTCTGTTTTAGGTTTTGGGGCTATGCGGTTACCAACAAAACAAGTAAAGGATGAAAAAACACATGAAATAAAGAATGTAATTGAAGAAAACGAAGCGATCAAAATGATACGATATGCCATAGATAATGGCGTTAATTATATCGACACGGCGTATCCTTATCATGGAGGAGAAAGCGAGGTATTAGTTGGAAAAGCGCTAAAGGACGGATATCGCGAAAAAGTTCACCTCACTACGAAATTACCCATGTGGATGGTTAAAAAGACAGAGGATTTTGACGAATTTCTCAACCAACAGATTGAAAGATTACAAACTAATCCAGACATCTACTTATTCCACGGTTTAAATAAGGAAAGGTTAGAAAAAATTAAAAAGTTAAATTTGCTAGAAAAAATGGAACAGGCCAAAGCTAAAGGGTTAATAAAACACATCGGTTTCTCGTTTCACGATAACTATGAAGTTTTTAAAGAAATAATTGATTATTATAGTTGGGATTGTTGTCAGATTCAATATAATTATCTCGATATCCACTTTCAAGCAGGTACTAAGGGTTTAGAATATGCTGCCGGTAAAAATGTAGCAGTAATTATCATGGAACCACTTAGAGGAGGTAAATTATCGGTCCCAGAACACAAATTAGAATCAAAAGCAGAAATTAAGGAAGTTCTTGATGCTTCAAAAGTTAAGAGGATTATGGCAGATTGGGCCCTGCAATTCGTATGGAATCATGCAGAAGTTTCCGTTGTCTTAAGTGGGATGAGTAGGATGCAACAAGTAATAGAAAATATTGATTCTGCTAATAAATCCGGTGTAAACAGTTTAACTGATGATGAATTAAATACAATAACTAATCTGCGCAAAGCCTATGATAAATACCTTATAGTTCCCTGTACGAGTTGTGGATATTGCATACCTTGTCCTAATAATGTTTCGATCCCTTTTATATTTAGATTATTAAATGATGTGGCTTATTGGGGCGAATCCGGCAGACAAAGAATTACCTTTTTTTATAATAATCTGGCTAAAACTCAAAAAGATATCGAAGAAAGGAGTTCTAAGGGTGAAGAAATAGATGGTGCTGCGACTTTGTGTATTCAATGCGGAGAATGTCTTGATAAATGCCCACAACAAATTGATATCCCAGACTTTATGGAGAGAGCAAATGAGATATTTGAGAACGGAAAAAGCATTTCTGATCTATTATAGTAAAATATTATATTAGCAAATTCGTCTTACATGTTTAAACATTAACATAAATAAATGTTATATTGTATCAACTGTTATTTGCAATATAAGAATAGGTATTTTATTTTAATTAATGAAAAAGAAAAATAGGATAGAATGAAGAAGATATGAAAATGAAATGGAAATCATTTAAAAAAACATATCCCTTTATGTGCATAAAATGTGGCAAATTATCTGATACGAAAAGAGAATATTGCGAAAAATGCGGAGCAGAAGACAGTTTCAGAGAATCCACAAAAGATGATCACGACACATATGAAGATGATAAAAAATAATCGAATAAATAAAAATCGATTAGAAACTGGGTTTTTTTAGACTTTAATGAATATGTAAAAATTTACATAATACTATTCTTTTAAACTGTTCTTTATCTTTTGGTACAAATTTATTAGTCCAGTGTCTTCAAGAAATTGATTAATTTTTGATTTGGGCTTTGTTATCTGTGTTGGCTCGCTTTTTCTTAATTCACTCCCACAAAATTCACAGATAACTTGATTTGGATTCGTATATTCTGTTTTACAACTTGAACATTTCATTTTAAAATTATCCTGATATCAAATTTATTTCATTCCTATAATAAAAAACTCGTTTAGAATTATATAAATTTTCTTAACCTAAGATTTTTCAAAAAAAAAAAAAAAATTGTTTAAACTAGTCTTTACCGTATTTCTTAAACAAAAAAATGCCAAGTATCACTATTACTACGCTCATTAACGCAATAATACCTAGTTGCATCAAAACTCCTACAGCAAAAGGAGATCCGCCATTGAATATAGTTGTTATTGCATCGGTGACATAATAACTTGGGAGAAATACGGCTATAATCCTTGTAGCTTCGGTTGGTTGAATAAAAGTACCAAAAAACATTTGGGGAAGAATAAATATAAATGAAAGTCCTACAGCAGCACCTGACGATTTTGATATCGAAGCTGTAATTAGGCCCAGTCCAACAGAGCATAATGATAGTAATAACATAAATAAAAATGCCAGAATGACTCCAAAAACATCTACATTTGGCCGAAAGCCCATTAAATAAGATAATACAAATACTATAACAAGTTGGAAAACTGCAATAATCATATTCGTGATGATATGACTTCCTATAAATTGAGTTGAAGTTGTAGGCGTCACATTTATCCTTTTCAGTAACCCACCTTCTCGATCCTCAGTAAAGGACATAGCTACCGTCATTATTAAGAAAATACATGCGTAAGCAAATAATCCTGGGGCCATCATATCAAACAATGGCGGATCTGAACCTCCTAAGGCTCCAAAAGCTAATCCAAATACTAATGTTAATATAGC
>JAEOTS010000179.1 GCA_016839745.1 Promethearchaeota archaeon | reverse complement strand
CGAGAAATTTTCGATTTGGCAAGACAAAAAGCACCCTCTATATTATTTATTGACGAAATAGATTCTATAGGTGCAATAAGGATTGAAGATGCAACTTCAGGTGATAGAGAAGTCAACAGAACATTAATGCAACTATTAAGCGAATTAGATGGCTTTGATAAGAGAGGAGATGTTAAGTTCATTGCTGCAACAAATAGATATGATACATTGGATCCAGCATTATTGAGACCCGGTCGATTTGATCGAATAATAGAATTTCCTTTACCTAATAAAGACGCTAGAGAATCGATCTTTAAAATCCATATGAGAAAACTTAATTTAGAACCAAATATAATCGTAAAAGTTTTCGTTTCTCTCACTGAGGGGGCAACAGGGGCAGACATTAAAGGTATATGTACAGAAGCAGGAATGTATGCAATCAGACGAAATTCTGATGTTATTTCAAATGATGACTTCTTGAAAGCTATAAATAAAATTCTGTTGAATAAATTCAAAGAATTTTTCCAATCAGACCTTTTTATATAAATATATATTTCTTAACCAGATTGGAACTTTTAAAGCGACGAAAAAAGTGAGATATGGAGAGAAAACTGTTTTGTGACTATGCTTATTTCTACCAAGGGAAAATGAGTGAGTTTATTATTAAAAAAAGTGTGACCATAATTGAAACGCTTTTATTTAAACAATTTAACAATATCAATTGGTCCATTTATATTGATTAGACTTACTAAATTTTCATCTAATGGTTGAATTGATTTCTCAATAGACACATAATTGATTTTCCAACTTTTATTAATAAAATCATATAAACCATAATCTTTTAAAACTGAAAACAAGTGAAAAAACAATTTAAGAATTAAAGATTCTAAATAATAAATATAGCGGCTACTATAGTGCATGCCCATTCATCTTCATCTCTAACTATAGTGTGGCTAGTTATACTTTTAGTTTCTACTATTTTACCACCCATTTTATATACTTCTTTTTTTTCATCATAATTCAGATCAGGATCAAACGGCACCCCGAGAGTTGTTGCAAGCATTTCTGCTGCTAAATCCTCAGCAATTTCAGCTACTTTTTCAGGTTTTTTTCCAAAATCGTGGTGTTCACTTAAATAGCCATAATGACCTTTATCTGCGGGTTTTGCTACGCCTATTGATGAAGCTATAACGCGATTATACTCATTCGATTCTTCTCTTGCGAGTACACAGTATACAATTTGACCAGGACGTAGTTGCTTTAAGCCATCTTGTTTCTGAATTTCAATACAATAAGGTGGTAGGATTGAGGATACGCTAACTAAGTTATATTTCTCAATTCCCGCATCTCTAAGTGCTTGTTCAAAAGCTGCTAATTTGGTTTTGTGATATCCTTTACCTGAGACAAAAAATACCTTTTTAGGAACAAGTGACATCTTATAATGATAAAACTGTTATAATAGTAAATTAATTATAAAATAAATCTTATTGGTATTTAAATTTATTCTAAGCCCAATATAGAATTGTAAAAGTAAAAGACTAATTCAATCAAATTCATCCTAAATCACGAATGAGATGAAAATTTTTTAATTATATATAAGATCTAAGAGACGCTAGAAGTAAACTGACTTGGGATATTTTCAATTTGAAATAGATTTGTTTAAAAAATTTGAAAAATATTATTATTACTGTGATTAATATGCCTAGTGATGAATATTTGAATAATAAAATTTCTCCTTATAATGTATATCAAAATAAAACTGTAGAAGATGTATTAGAATCCTTAAAAAATTGCGGATTTCAAGGCAGAAATCTCGGTAAAGCACTCGACGTGTTAGAGAATATGGTTTCATCTAAGGATATTTTAACTGTTTTAACCTTATCTGGAGCAATGGTCCCCGCTGGGATGGGAGAAATAATTTGCGCCTTAATAGAGAAAAATCTCATCGATGTTATCGTAAGTACTGGTGCAAATGTGATTCATGATTTAGTTGATGTTTTTACAGATGGTGGTCATTATGTGGGTAATGCTAATGTAGATGATGATAAACTCTTTCAACATAGGATAAATAGGATTTACAATGTTTTTTTACCAGAAGATAATTATTTGAAAACAGAAAGGGAAATTTTATCACTTATTAAAAAGATTTTTCAACAAAAAACGATTGAAATAACTCCTTCAGATTTCTTGAAAAAGTTAGGTGACAACATAAATAAGCGTTGTATTTTATCAATAGCAGCAAAAAATAATATTCCCGTTTTTGTTCCGGCTTTGTCTGATTCTGAATTAGCTTTAGATTTAGTTATATATTCTTTAAAAGAAGATTATGAGTTTAAGTTTGATATCCTTGGTGATATCGCGAAATTTGGTGAAATTATAAAATCACATAAAGAACATGGAACTCTAATAATCGGTGGCGGAGTGCCTAGAAATTGGGCTCAACAAATTTTTCCTTTTTTGGATCAAATTGAAAAATTGGAGAGTATTGGCTATAAATACTCTGTTAGAATACACACTGCTACTGAATACGATGGAGGATTATCTGGATGCACCATCTCTGAATCAAAATCATGGGGCAAATATTCTTTAGAATCTAAAGATGTAAGTGTTTGGTGTGACGCGACCATTGCATTACCAATTTTAATTACTGGATTATTGCAGAGATTGAAAATCATCTAGTCTAATCTTCTTTAGAAATCTTCCAATTTCATTTAGATATTGGAAACAAAATTTTATATTTCCCTAATATTAAGGTCTCATCCAATTACATGATAATGTAAAGAAGAATGATGATAATATCTTGGAGATATAATATACGCTAAAGGTCTTTTTCTCACATATTTTTCTAAATCTTTTTCTAAGAAAGTATATGCTAAAAGATGGACAATTGGGATTATTAGTTGTGTCCATTCATCATATTGGCTTTGTGAGAAGCTATTTTCAATTCTGATGATTTTAGGATTCATTGCTAATATAAGAGCATATTCAATTAATTCAGGTATAAACTTTGCACTCTGAGCTCGTAAGATGTTCATTTCTGCCCTTAATAGAATCATCCAAGTTTCCTTAACATCCCATGGAAATAAAGCTGAAACCGATGCAAAGAATTTTGAACCTTCAGGAATATCGCGCAACAAATCATTAAAATAGTTTAATTTTGATAGATCTCCTATAAAGGGTATAACAAATGAAGCATATACAACTTCTTTATTACTTAAAGAACCTATCGGTTGATCCTTAAAGATTTTAATTAGATTTTTTACGTAATCATCACCCAACGCTTTACTTCCATGGTGTAGAGACCAGTTCGAGAATAATCTTCCGATTATTGAAATGGCTTTTATAATATCTTGCTTTAGACCATGTTCATACAAAGATTCTCTTATCTCATTGGCAGGATTATCTTTTCGATATTCATATTGCATATTTCTTTCAATTTTTAGGATATCTCTATTTGTATCAGGTTTGTTTAATTGAGGATTTCTCATAAAATTAATAGAAAGTGTCATCATTCTCTTCTCTGCTTGTGAGTAGGTATATTCTCTTTTTGATATCGAATTAAATGCATTCTCTAGTCTATTTAGATTAGAATTTAACAGAAAAACTGCCCAAATTGGAGAAAATAATCCTGTTTTCATTATATTGCCCACTCTATCAATTAGTGAAGAGAATTCTTCATCAAGTTGCTCAATAAGATCATTTAAGTCATTTAAATCCCTTGATAGAAATCTTTCTCGAGCTTCAATCTCATCAATCATATTATCTCCTATAGGTGTTAAGATTACGTTTTTTCCATTGACCCGTATAGCCTGATTAATGGATTGCTTTTGATCATTTAATTTCAAAATTTGATCCTTAATAATACTGACTTGAGTATCCAACTTTTTTATTTCGTTATTCGTTTTAGAAATTTGAGATTTCAGCTTTTTTCCTTTTCCAAATTGTAAGTATCTGACTAACTTACTTCCTAGAGAAGAATGTTCATATTCTCTTTCTATAGATAATAACTCCTTATTCAGTTCATGAATCTCGCTATTTAGGCGATCATAATTCATTTTAAGACTATCTATCTCGCTTCCCTTTGGTAGAATAGTATTTTCTTTTCCATATTCGCTAATAAAGGAGAATTTTGATAAATCTGAAATCTCATCAGAAGAACAAGGAATATCAATCCTATTTTTAATCGATATTAGTATTTCTAAGGCTCTTTTACAATCCATTTTAATTCACCATTTCAAGTAATGGAATTTCTACTGAGGGAACTTCAGCTCCCCCTAAAACAATTAATAAATCTTTTTCTTGATTTTTTGAATATGCGAAACTGTCTCGATTTATAGCAAGTTGGATGAGAAGTGCTAATTCTTCTCTCTGTCTATTCCAAGACATTTGGGAACCTTCTAATTGGTGACGATATGAATCTATTTTAACTAAGGCAAAAAGAAATTCAAAAATTAATTTCTCCCACTCCTTAGTTTGAGTTTCTGCGAATTTGTCTTGAGGTACAGCTTTCCATATCAATCCTTCCAAGTCAGCGAAGTGAATTGTACCGTCAGGAGCTACTACACAATCTTTATCTAGCCATACATCTTGATATATAATTCCTGTTATTTTATCTCCTTCTTTTTTTGCTGACCTCGAAAACAAAGACAATAACGCTATCCCGCTTTTGATAAAGTTGATTTCAAAATTTTCAATAAGTTTTTCGGTATCTAAGTTAAATAACGAAAAGAAAGAACTAGGATTAGCAACTAGACGAGAAGATTCAAAGTATAATCGAATATTCGAAGGCATAAGTCTAATTTCCTGATAAAAATGATCTTTATAAGTACTAAACCAAAAGAACTTACGAGCCATTTCTTCAATTTCAGGAGGTAATTTTACGACTCCTATTACCGGACAAATGTGAGCACCATTGATGGAATCTATTTTTGCTAACTTAGAGAAAGCTAACTCATCAAAAGCATTAATAAAACCTTGACAACCATATGGGCTTTCTCCCATCCATGATTCGCCCATAATAAAACCTGTACCTGTTGTTAATTTATCTACAAGATGAAGGTACGTAGAATCGCGACAAGCATTTCGTATATGAAGAGGTGATAATAATTTTCCTTCATACATATCTTCATATGCTCCACAACCTTTAATAGCTAAGAAGAATTTTTTACCATTTATATTGACTGAAAATTCTGGAAATATTGCGTTGCGATTTTCATCTTTTATCGCATTTAGTTTTGGTTCTTTGATATCGTGTAATTCCGCCGTAGCAGGACCTATGTATCCTTTTATCCATTTCTTATGTGATTTGAATTGTGGATTTATTGCTGATATTTCTGCATTTACAGAATATAATTCTAGATCAATCGAATCATGAAGAAATTTTTCGAAAGTATTCAAAAGCGTCTCACCTTTACTTTAGGCATTTTAGTTCCAAATAAAGTAACCGTTCCCAATTTTGGGGCATCAAAATCATCATAAATATTTTTTGCAGGGCTATTCCATTCAGCAATTTCTGTTATAACAGAATTACATCCTAATTCTTTCAAAATTGATATACGAGCATTTACTAGTGCTCTACCAATTCCTTTATTTCTGAAAGCAGGATGAACATACAGACCATATAACCATCCAGTTTCTTTTCCTGGAGTAGCAAATCCAACACCTAATAGTACTCGGTCTAAGCATATTTCTGGTTTTTCATAATTTCTTCTGAGGATCTCTTTTAAGATCTCTTTAACCCATTCTTCCTTAGGAGAAGCTGTTGCGATAACTATGATATCACTCTTCGCCGCTTCAATAACCCATTTTGCATTCTTTTTTTTTTTTTTACCGCTATCTTCATTAGCAATCAATCTCATGATTGCATCTAAATCTTGAGCTGTTGCAGGCTCAATTAGATTAGCATCGTAATGAACTTCCATTCCCTGTAAGTAGTCAATCTTAAACACATCATATTTCTCGATAGTTTTAAAACCAAAGAGTCTAGAAAGTTCAACGTGGGCATATTTTACTTTAGTATATAATATTAAGTCCTCAGAATATTTTCCAAAAAACGTCCCAACCTTTCCATTCGGTTCAATAAATCCGATTCCTTTAAGCTGTTCTTGATTATGAGCAGAAACGATTGTTTTTCCTTGAATTTTTGCTCTGGAAAGAAATGCAAGGATCATTTCTGAATAAGGAGAATCAACGGAAAATTCTAATCCTCCTAGCATTTTTCTTTCTACGACCACTTCTTGCTTTTTCCCTTCTGCTCTTATAACTCTAGGTCTCCATCTATAATGTTCATAAACTATATAAAAAATTATAGCGAAAAATAATAATGGACTCCAATAGGCTAGGAGATACATCCAAATGCAAAATGGACGTAAATAACTTGAAGATGTTATAAATACGTATGAATCCAATACAAATTCTGAATAATAACCACTACTATAACCAATATCTTCTTCGTGTAATACCTCTCCAATTAAATACCCTTCAGGAGTAAAAAATTCATCAATTGTATAAGTAGCTTCAAATTGTCCATATACATCGTCTCTTGAATATTGCCCCGCAGAGGTTAATCGTTTTCCTGTAAATGGCATGAGATGTCCTAACCAAATCAAACCATCACCAACAAATTCATAAGTCTCATTAAGCATGGAATAAGTATTAGTTTGAATTCCTCCAGGTATGTGAAACCAGATGTTTAGACCGGTAGCATCATACTCTTGATCACCAAAAGAAAGATACTGTCCATCTATTAATGAATAAGTAAAACTATAATAATCTGTTCCCCCGTAATCCTCTTCGAGGTATCCTTCAAGCCAACTCTGAAATGTCCAAGTAATTTCACATGAAACGCTAGCAGACGATCCACTATAATCAACTTCATAATGGCCATTTGCCCTAAAAGCCTCCGTATAACCTATATACCATCCTCCCGTTCCAGTAATGTCCCAATTGTAAACATAATCAAATTCTAAGTCATGATCTGTAAATTTTATGCCAAGATACGGAATTCCAAATAATTGAATAATAACTGAAGTTATCAGTATTAATATAAATAATATCGATCTTTTTCTCATTAAATATAATCAACTCTTACGGATTTAATTGGATGATTGTTAATTAAATTAGATTGAAAGTCACACTTTATTATTACGATTGATCAAACAATACTCCTATAAAAAGTTTGTTTAGATTGACTCAATCTATTCAAAACTCTTAAATAGGTTATTTAAAATTGTAAAGGTATTTTAGATTTCTAGAAAAAAAACGCTTGCTCAAAGGCTCCTAGCTTAGATTTATGATAACCTATTCATTATAAACAAAAAACTTTCTTAGGAATTAGGAATAATGAGCATAGTTTAAGGTAGGTTTTTTTTATTTTCCAAACTTTGTAAGTATTTGGAAAATATATTCATGTAAAGACATTTCTCAGCTTCCATTTCTGGAGTTGAGAGGGGGTTATCTGTGAATTCAATGTTACTTCCTCTTATAATCACTACAGGAGTTCTTTGATCTGTCTCACTTAATAAAAATTGCGCAGCACTGGCTAAATCGTCTGCTATAGCCCTCGTTGTGATTTCCATAGGCCTATTGAATAGATCAGGTTGTCCAATTAAATCTTCAATTGGTTCAAATCCGGCTGTTGCGATTGCAATTCCAATCGTACCCTTCCTTAAAGGTTGAACTCTTGAATCAGCAATTATCAGACCAAGATCTCTTAGACAATATTTTTTTTTAAGGATATCGCGATATTCCCAAACTACTTTCTTTAGGTTACTAGGGAGTAATACCACCTTATTGGGTCCAGCATTAGATTGATCTATTCCAGCATTAGCAATTAAGAAATCGTTGACTTTTGCCAATATTACATGAGTCATCCCCCCTAAAATCATTGTTGCTTCCCTCAATATAAGTTCTACGTATCTTTCATCCATATCGTAAAGCTTTGATAAATCTTTTGCCTTTAGAGAAATTTCTTTTACATCAGATAAACTTACTACTCTTCCTTGAGAGGTTGCAACGACTTTTTCAGCTATAACGACAATATCTCCTTCTTTTAGCGATTTTCCTTGCTTATCTAATTCTGAGATAGTTATATCAAGGAGGGGGTCTCCTTTTTTAATCAAAGGAAGTTTCAGTGCAAATAGCTCCATTATACTAGAAAGAATTAAACTTATTTGATATACTTTTTTTAAAATATCGTTGATCATGAATGAAATATATGCAAAGTTTTTCAATTTCTTAGAAATTGGCGATAATTATCCTACTATCATTATGGGAGTATTAAATTTAAGTCCCGAGTCTTTCTATAAAGGTTCTGTGTATGATAATAAAAAAAAAATAGAATTTGCGACCAAGAGTATGATTGAAAATGGTGCCGTAATATTGGATCTTGGTGCTAGATCAACTGCTCCTTGGTCGGAGAAGATAACTATTGAGGAAGAAATTAATCGAATGGAAACAGCGATGAACATTGTATGTAAAATTATCCCGGATAATATTATATTGTCAATTGATACTCAATATAGAAGAGTTGCTGAAAGGTCGTTAGAAATCTCAGCTAAATTCAAGAAAAAAATCATCATTAACGATGTAAGTTGCTTAAAAACTGATCCTTCCTTAGGTGATTTTGTTACAGAAAATAAACTACCAATAATATTGATGGCTTCAAAGGAGGTTCCAGGAGATTTATTAACAACCGCTGAAATTATCCAGGAATTTGAAAAAACAATTGAACTCTTGGAACGTAAAGGTTACGACGGAAAAAAAATAATTTTAGATCCCGGAATTGGAAGGTGGGTAGAAAAAAAAACCCCTGAATTTGATTTGAAAATAATTGGAAATTTAAATGAACTTCGATCTCTTAATAAGCCAATATTAGTCGCAATTTCCAGAAAATCATTTATAGGAGCTTTATTAAATATCAAAGAACCGGAAAAAAGGCTAAATGGATCTCTCTCAGCGACAGCAATAGCAATATATAAAGGAGCACATATAATCCGTACTCACGATGTAAATCAGCAATTGATGGAAATCATAAAAATTGCAAAAGAAATCAGAAAAAACGAATAATCCATTCCTAATTTCTAAAGTAAAAACACGAGCAATAGAAAGCTTTATAATTAAAATGCTAAGAAGTTCAGGCATCTATTGATTATTGAAAAGAAAATTAAAAAGAATTCGAGAATTCTGTTCTAAGATTTTACTAGTTATTAATTTTAAGCGTGAAAAAAATGTGCTAACATTTATAATTGCGCAATACCTTACATTATATGTAAATTGTTAAATTATCACGCCAGTTTCAACCATATTTGATAAATTTACCTTTACAAAACATATAAGAAGATTAGATTTCTATGCCTAATAATAATCCTAATCAAGACTCTTATGACGCAGATGACATCAAGGTTCTGAAAGGATTAGATGGAGTACGTAAACGCCCCGCAATGTATATTGGGGATCAAGGTAAAAAAGGGCTCCATCATCTTATTTATGAAGTCCTTGATAATGCTGTTGATGAAGCTATTGGCGGATATGCCAATGAAATCAAGGTTACTCTTTTTAAAGATAATTCTGTACTAATCTACGATAATGGACGTGGTATTCCTATTGATATCCATCCCGAATATAATAAACCTGCCCTTGAAGTAATTATGGAACATTTACATTCTGGAGGTAAGTTTGATAATAAAAGTTATAAAATTTCCGGAGGATTACATGGGGTTGGGCTTTCTGTTGTTAACGCGCTAACAGAATGGATGGATGTTGAAATTTGTAGGGATGGACAACTCTACAAACAGAGATTTTCCAAAGGTAAGAAAGAAACAGAACCAGAGATAGCTGAAATTAAAAATAATAGCTCTTATACCAAAATTTCTTTCTATCCAGATGACGAGATTTTTGAATTTGATAAAAATGAAGTAATCTATAATCCTTCGTCAATTACCAACAGAATGCGAGAACTAGCCTTTCTTACACCTCAAGCACGGTTTGAGCTTCATGACAAAATAAAAGACGAAAAAGAAGAATTTTTCTATGAGGGAGGAATTAAAGAATTTATTTCGTATTTAAATAAAGATAAACAACCTCTCCATAATGATGTTATATATATTAGTGATTCAGCCGAAGACGAAAATGGTTCAGTAATTTACTGCGATCTAGCAATGCAGTATAATACCACCTATCAATCTAATATTCTTACTTATGCTAACACGATTAATACCGTAGAGGGAGGCGTTCACCTTACAGGATTTAAATCTGCTCTTACAAGAACATTTAATTCATATATTGAAAAGTTCATGGATAAGAAGTATAAAGAACACGTTCTAAGTGGTGCTGATACTAGAGAGGGTTTATCCGCTGTTATTTCGGTTAAATTGCCCGATCCGCAATTTGAAAGTCAAACCAAAATTAAACTAGGAAACCCGGAAGTTAGACAAATTATAAGCCAGATCGTAACTGATAGATTGACTCAATATTTAGAAGAGCACCCTGAAAGAGCGAAAAAAATAGTTTTAAAAACAATTAACGCTAAATTAGCAAGAGAAGCGGCTCAAAAGGCTCGGTTGTTAATTCGCAGAAAATCTGTCTTAGACAGCGCCAGAATGCCCGGAAAATTAGCCGATTGTTCTTCTAACGATCCAAAAGAGTGTGAAATTTTTATAGTCGAAGGAAATTCTGCAGGAGGATCAGCAAAACAAGGAAGAGATAGAGCTTATCAGGCGATATTGCCTCTAAGGGGTAAAGTATTAAATGTAGAAAAAGCGCGAATGGATAAAATATTACAAAACAATGAAATCATCTCTATAATTAAAGCACTTGGTGTTGGAATTCAAGAATATAACGAAGTAAATGGTACTGAAAAAGAAAATGGAGAAAATGGGGAAAGCGAGGAATCTGATGAATCTGAGAAGGATTTTGATTTAAGTAAGTTAAGATATCATAAGACTATAATAATGTGTGACGCAGATATCGATGGAAAACATATCGAAACGCTTTTGCTTACATTTTTCTTCAGGCACTTACGAGCTTTAATAGATGGGGGATTTCTTTATTTAGCTGTGCCACCACTCTATAAAGTTTCATATAAAACTTCGAAGAACTATGTATATTCAGATAATGAAAGAGATACATTTATGGAAGAAATAAAATCAAAACACAAATTGAAAGATACTAGCTCAATAAAGATCCAAAGGTATAAGGGTTTGGGTGAGATGAACCCCGAAGAGCTTTTCCAAACAACAATGAATCGAGAAACCAGAGTTTTAAAGAAGATTACATACGAGGATTATATTGAAAATGATTTAATTTTTACTAAATTGATGGGCAAAGAAGTATTATCCCGGAAAAAATACATTTTTTCTAATTTTGATGAAGTTAAAGTGTTAGATATTTGATCTTTAAATTTGAATTTTTTATTAACAAAATTTGGGTGTAAAAATGACTTCAGAAAATATTCAAGATATTGAATTAAAAGACGAAATGAAAAGTAGCTACATAGATTACGCTATGTCCGTTGTTATTGGTCGCGCAATTCCCGACGTGAGAGACGGACTCAAACCAGTCCATCGGAGAATAATTTACGCAATGGCGGATAATACCTACTTCTACAATCGGCCTCATGTGAAATCTGCGAGGATTGTAGGAGAAACTATGGGTAAATATCATCCTCATGGAGACGCCGCAGTATATAACAGTTTAGTTCGTATGGCACAAGACTTCTCTTTGAGATATCCTTTAATACATCCTCAAGGAAATTTCGGATCGATTGACGGAGACCTTCCCGCTGCTATGCGATATACCGAAGCGAGGTTAGCGCAAATCGCTAACGAACTGATTGAAGATTTGGATAATGAAACAGTAGATTTTCAACCAAATTTTGATGAGAGTTTACAAGAGCCAATATTTTTACCTGCTAAATTGCCAAATATGTTAATTAACGGTACAAAAGGAATCGCTGTAGGTATGGCTACTTCAATGCCTCCTCATAATTTAATTGAAATCTGTAATGGAATTATGGCTACGGTAGATGATCCTGAGATATCCGTAGAAGAACTTATGGGAATAATAAAAGGACCAGATTTTCCAACAGGAGGAACTATTACTGATACAAATGGTATTTATACTGCTTATACAACGGGTTCGGGAAGTCTAACTTTAAGAGGAACTGTTGAACTTGAACCCAAAGGGAATAAAAACAGCTTAATTATCACTGAGATTCCATATTTAGTGAATAAAACTGTTCTTGTAGAATCTATTGCCAAACTGATAAAAGATGGAGTCCTTAAAGATATTCGAGATTTGAGAGACGAGTCAGATAGGAATGGAATGCGAGTTGTAATAGATTTAACTAAAAACGCCCAACCTGCTATAATTAAAAATATCTTATTTAAAAGAACAAGGCTTCAAACGACCATTAGCATAAACAATTTGGTTTTAATCAATGAAGGTAAACAACCGAAGATTCTTACTTTAAAAGAATTGATCGATGAATTTATAGAACACCGTCTTAAGATTATTTATAAACGGACTCAATTTTACCTTAAGAAAGCTAAAGCGAGACTCCATAAAGTTGAGGGTCTTTTAATCGCTTTAAATAACATAGATGACGTCGTAAAAATTATTAAAAGCGCTAAAGACACGAACGATGCTAGGGAGAAGTTAAAAAAGGCTTATAGCTTAAGTGATATTCAAGTCCAAGCAATATTAAGTATGCCGCTTTCACGATTGACTAATTTAGAACAACAGAAATTAGTTGATGAAGAACAATCTCTGAATGAAAGTATAAAAGATTTAGAAAAGATTTTGAAAAGCAAAAAGATTCGATTAGATATCATTAAACAGGAATTAACAGAATTAAGCAAGAAATACGGGGATGGCAGAAAAACAAAAATAGAAATTGTAGAACAAAAAGAAATAGTAAGGCAAGATTTAGTTAAAAACGAACCTACAATGGTAATTTTTACTAAAAATCAGTACATTAAAAGAATCTCAGTGGGAGACTATCGCGCCCAAGGACGGGGCGGACGTGGAAAAAAAGGAATGACAATTCGCGAAGAGGATATTATTGACGATCTTTTTGTTTGTTCTACTCACGACACAATCCTAAATTTCACATCTAAAGGTCGAGTTTATTCGATAAAATGTTTTGAAATCCCAGCACAGCAACGCACTGCGAGGGGAAAACCTATAATTAATTTAATTCCACTACAAGCTGGAGAAAGAATATCCGAGATGATTCCTATTCATAACTTTAACACAAACGAAATGCTTATTATGACTACGAAAAATGGAATCATTAAGAAGTGTCCTTTAAGATTATTCGCTAAATTCAGAGGTACGGGTGTTAAAGCTCAGCGGATACGACCGGGTGACGAATTAATTAGCGTCAAAAGACTTTCAAACGAACTCCAAGACATTTTTATCGCAACTAAACTGGGTTATGCAGTCCGGTTCGATGAATCAGAATTGCGAGAATTAGGGAGAACATCACTAGGTGTGAAAGGAGCCGAGTTAAGGGAAGGAGACGAAGTAATTGATAGTTTACTCGTTACTGACGATAATATAATTTTAACCCTGACCGAAGGGGGTTATGGACAAAGAACCTACCTCAAGGAATATAGAAAAACGGGGCGTGGGGCAAAGGGTGTAAAAAATATAACTTTAGATCCCATAAAAAAAGATAAAGTTATTGCAATAAAAATTGCAAAACTTATGGATATTTTGATAGGCACAGAGCAAGGGCAAGTCATAAGGGTGCCTGTAGACTCGATAAGAATTACTCATAGAAAAGCTAAGGGAGTTAGGGTCATTAAACTTTATGCTAATGATTCAGTTGTTGCAATTGGTAAGTGTGCAACACAAATCGAAGATAATGAAGAAGAAAGTGAAGAAAACAAGGAAGAAAATTAAATTATTTTAATCTTATTAGAATTCTATTCATTAAGATATGGTACTGAACATAAAAAGATAAAATCAGAAATCCCAATATTTTTTATTCCATGCTTCTCATTTGGGGAAATATAAATTACATCCCCATTTTCAACGATTTCTTCCATTCCAGAATCGTTGTAAAACTTACCCTCACCGTTTAATATATAAATTTCATGGTCCTGTGGGTGATTATGAAGAGGTACTTCAGTTTTAGGCTTAATTTCAAATCGTCTCATAGCAAAATTTTTAGCTCCATCATGCTCATTATCAATTAACCATCTTACGTAAACGTTTTTAACCGGAGTACCATCGCTTAATACTGCGGGTTTATTCTCAACATCTTTATAATTTTTTTTTCGCATAATTGAAATAATTTTTAATCTAATAAAATAATATCATATATTAATCGTTATTCATCTCAAGGATTTTGACTTATGAAGACTGAATTTAATATTGGGTTTGATTATTCTCACCAGAATAAATTAACTATTGAGGATCCGGGCTTTAATGATTTTATAGAATATCTATTTAATTCAGATTTAAAGTTGGGAAAAATTGAAGCAGGAATTACTTACGAAAAATTATCAGATTACAATGTGTTTATAATCGGGGTTCCAATTGCTGATTCTCATTTAAGTTCTGAAGAAATTGAATATTTAACCAGATACGTTAAAGATGGGGGATCTCTTTTAATTGTAAACGATAAGGGAGGAGAAATCAAAAATAAAAATAATTTAAATGACCTGACTAGAATTTTTGGTATTAAATTCAATCCTGATCAGCTTTTTGACAATGAAAATTATTCAAAGGACATTTCTCGTCCAATAATTAAGGATTTTAAAACACATTTTATTACGCGAGATATCACCCAAATTATTCACTCTAATGGATGCACCATAGAGATCGATAAATCAGTAGAAACCGAAGATATCGATGTAGTTGCTATAGGAGTCTCCTCTGAAGAATCAGCTTGGCATAAAATTTTTGACGGAGAGGATTGGATTGACGAACCCGTAGAAAATGCACCTATAATCGCCATTGGTCATTATGGAATGGGAAAAATCGTAGCTATTGGAAACTTGTCACTCTTTTCTGGCTTTCACGCTTTATATGGTATTCACGCTGCGGATAACTTTAAATTGATAGCTAACATAATATCTTGGCTTATGAATAAAGCCCATTCTCAAGAAGCACAGTTATCGCAACCTATATACATAACAGTTCCAATTGAACAAGATCTATATTATTGGATGAAAGAGAAACTTGACGAAGAAAGATGGAAAAATGTCGAAGAAGTAGTAAATTTTGCGCTTAAAGTCGTTAAATTTAGGATGAGAAAACAGGATAGTCAAGAGGAATAAATTTACATATAATTAATTGACTTAATTTAATTTCCATAGGTTAACTGAATGATACAAACAGATAAAGAGGAAATTTTAATTGGATTATTGTCTGATACGCATGTTCCCCAGAGAACAGACAACCTACCAGAAGTAGTGTTAGATGATTTTAAGAAAAGAAATGTTGATTATGTGTTTCATATGGGAGATTTCACCTCTTTTAAGGTATATGAGAAACTTATCGACACATTTGGTAAAGAAAAAGTTATCGCCGTTCGAGGTAATATGGACTTTGATTCCAATTTAAAGCAAATTCTACCCGAAAAATTAGAATTTAATATTTACAATTTTAAAGTCTTAATGCTTCATGGAATGGGAGGTCCAAACATTATCATAAAAAGATTGATTAAAAAACTAGATTTACTTAATTCTGATTACGATATCGTAATTTTTGGACACACACATAGACCAGTTAATGAAAAACAAGATGGTATTTTATTTTTTAATCCGGGAACTACTACTCCTATTGACAATCGATTAACAACAATTAGTTCTTATGGATATCTAAGAATTTCAAATGAAAAAATAGAGCCTGAAATTATCTACCTATAAGAAAAAAGAAATTTTTTTTACTAAAATGGATCTGAATCCATTGATTTTCCGCTCAACTTCTTATAGTGATTTAACACAGCCTGTCGAGCAGCGTAGACAAAAGCTCTCTTTACATTAACCCCGGTAATAGCTATGGTTTCATAGATTAAACAATGGTTAAGTTTTGCGGTATCAAGCACTTGTCTTAACTTAGAAATCTCTACTATATCTTCTAAATCTCTTTTGTTTGCTAACACCACTATTGGCACTTCAGGTGGATCGAAAGGTGCAGGTGGAATTAATTTATTTCCATAAAATTTAAGGAGCTCTTTAAGAGACCATATATTTTCGCCCCATTGATCTATTAGACTGTCCCACGTGAATATCACGGCGTCTGTGCCTTTTAAAACCGTTTGACGTTGGAATTTATGCCTACGTTGGCCTGCTACTGTGTAAACCTGAAACACTACATTTGATACTCTTGCTACTACTCGATCAAAAAACAAGGTTCGTCCAGTAGGGTCCTGAATTTGTTGCATGTCTCCACTCGCAAGCCCTTCTCGATTATAAACCCATTCTAGTGCCGTGGTTTTACCACCGAGAGAAGGACCATAAAAACAAATCTTAAAGACTAAAGTACCGTCTCCTCGTCTACTTGGCAATGGTTATGACCTCTATTTCAATTAAAAGTGCAGTTTGATTTTATAAACTAATAACAATAATTATTTATTAAACTTTGTAAATCAAAAAGTTTTTTCTTCTCAGTTAGCTTTAATAAAACGGATTATGATATTTATTACTTTCTGGGGAATATATTGTTTTTAATTTAATTTCCTTATCAATCAATCCCTCAATGTGGCATAAATATTCATATTCATCCTTTACACATAGTGTTATTGCAACTCCGAGTTTATTCATACGAGAAGTCCTTCCAATACGGTGGATATAGTTTTCTGGATATTTTGGAATGTCGTAATTAAAAACATGAGAAATATTATTGATGTCTAATCCTCTAGCCGCTACATCAGTTGCGATGAGCAAATTTATCCGATGATCTTTAAAAGCTTTTAGAATCTTTTCTCTCTGATATTGAGATAAATCCCCCGAGATAAGATCCACATTGTAATCGAAGTTATTTAACGATTTTAACTTGTTGCTTAACCACATAGCTGTTTTCTTTGTATTAACGAATACAAGAAGGTGGGTAGCCTTTTCTCTTCTAAGAATCTTGAGGAATGTTTTAAACTTATCACGGTATTGATCAATCATATAATAGAACTGTCTGGTATTTCCAACAGTTAAGTTATCTCTACTTAAATTTAAGAATTTGAATTGATTTTTCGAATACTTCTTCACCAATTCTCGAATTCCGTTGTCAAAAGTAGCAGAGAAAAGCATGAATTGGTATTCGCTATGAATCTGATCTAAAATATACTTCACATCGGGAGTAAACCCCATGTCAAACATTCTATCAGCTTCATCAACGACAACAAATCGCATATCGTTTAATCTCAGCTTTTTCCTCTTATACAAATCGATTATTCTTCCTGGAGTTCCGATAACAATGTTTATGCCATTTTCTAATTTTGTTATTTGATTATTTATCGAAACGCCACCATAAATTGGAAGCGCCTTTACTTTTGGATTTCCTAAATCTCTTATTACTTCGTATATTTGGGTTGCTAGTTCCCTAGTTGGGACTAAAATTATAGCTTCATTACGCGTGTAATTCAAGCTTTCGATTATTGGAAGTACAAAAGCTAATGTTTTACCACTACCCGTTCTAGCTTGAGCCATAATATTTTGGCCCTTTAAAATTAAAGGAATAGCCTTTAGTTGGACAGGTGTGGGTTTAACAATTTTATTTCTTCTTAACTCATTAACGTTATGATCGTTAATTCCTAATTCTGTAAAATTCAATTTAAATATTCACTAAAAAGTTCTTACTTTTTCACTCTTATTCAATTATATAATATATTTATGAAAGATAAACTTTAGCAAAATTCAAATTATTGATAATAATAGTATAATTGCTTAATTTCTATTCATATTAAATCTTAAAAACAACTTCTTTCGTTAAGTTATCCAACTTAATTAATTTTTGAGTAATAAACGTTCTTACTTTCTCAGATGTTATCTTTGGATTGTTATGTACTAAATCTTGTACAACAGAATGATATTTTTGACTTTTTTTTGCCATTTTTCTGTGAAGTTCATTCTCGTGATCATACATTGGGATAGGGAAAGAGAACGGTCTTTTATGTATGTGCCTGCTGGATTTAATTAATTTTATATTTTTAGAAAGGATTGGAGAGTTTAAAATACCCGATAAATAATATGCCTCGTTTTGTGAGTCCGTAGAATAGTAATAATCTTCTGAACAGATAATGATTGTTTTTTCTTCATTATCGATAACTGCCGATTTTAAACGTGAGCCGCTTGCGTTGTATACTACAATATACTGCTTATTTTTGACCTGCTTAGTCAACTTATTCCAGTAATTTAAATTTAAAAAAAGAGTCTTAATAGCGCTCGTTTCTTTTTTGTTTTCCTGGTAAAATAAATTGAGTTTATCATAAAATTCCAACGCATGTGGGTTTTCTCGAAGATGATTTTTGTCCAATTTAAAATCTCTATTAATGGGTAAAAATACCTTTTTGAATTGTTTTATATAAAAGGGGATTAAATCTTTATTTAAAAAAGTCTTAAACTGAAATTTGTTTTCAATTTTTACATTCTGAAAGGTGTATTTCCATTTTTTCTTAATTCGTGAAATAGCTTCAGGATCAGAAGAAATATATAGATAATTCCCTTCTATCTTTTGAGTTTTAAAAAAAACTAAAGATCTGGGGACTAAAGTCGCGCCCTGAAAGAACTTGGATTTATACTCGCTCTGGGAGAGCGAATCTAAGAATTCTATTTCTTCTTCGGGTAGAATAATCTTCGCTCCGCTTTCATCAAATTCTAAACTAGAGTATTTAGTTGTTTTTTGAAGAACAAGATCGCTATCGTAAATTTTAGTCTTAATTGGGTATTTTTTGGAAATTTGAATTTTAGTGTTTTTCCCTATATATTCCGCTTTTAAACAGATGTGCTCTACATTAAAGATATTGCTATTTGGAAAATCCCATATTTCAATTCTATTGAAAACTGAAAACGCACGGAACTTGAAGCAATGATCTCCATTTAAAACGCTTTTAGTAAGTACAAAAAAGATATTTCCTCCCACTTTTAAGTAGGATAAGGGTATGGCGTAAAAAAAAATCGATGCTAGCTCGATGTGTGTAATATATTGACTTGGAGGTTTAATTCCTAGAGTTCCCGATAATGTTCGAATTTTAACTTGATACTTTTTGCTAATAATATCCTTATAAGTTAACCAAGGTGGGTTACCAATGATTAAATCAAACGAATTATAAAGTTCTGATAAAGTTATTCCTAAATTGTTTTCGTATTGCTTAGGAAAAAGAGCGTCAACTAAAAAAATATTGATTTTAGGGAATTTGCCTATCTCTACCTCGTAATCTTCAATAAGTAATAATAAAATATTTATTTTCGCCGTTAGTGTTGCCAACGGATTGATATCAAATCCAAAAATCCTTTCAATCGCTTCAAACTTTGATGATTTTTTAACATTGGATTTTAAGATTTTAATAATGAGCTCTATTAAAAAAATCCCAGAACCACAAGAAGGATCTAAGGTTTTCATTCCGACTTTATATGTAGCATTAATCATTTCTTTAACAAGATTCGACGGAGTGTAAAATTCTCCTATTTTATGTCTTGTAATTACAAGAAAAAATTGTTGGTATAATTCTTGAAAGACATCTTGAGGAGAAAAGCGAGAATTTTTTAGTACCCTCTGAATTTCGTTAATTACATCACGCTCTAAATCAGGGCAGAAAAAAAAAGCTAATTCTGGTAAATCAACTTTTTCAATAAGGCTTACTTCTTTTAGAGAACTAGCTTTAACTAGTATAAGTGTCTTAAGAATTGAAGCGAAGTAAGAATGTTTAAGAAAAAGGGCATCATTGATTTCTTTACCATATATATTTTTAAAAACTGATTCCCATAAATAGTATTTTTTTTTAAATTCTATATTCTTCGAACTTCCTTGTTGTGTTAGAAACTTCGCAGCCTTACTATAAATTTCTGAACCTAAACCAAATAATTTGGATATTTGTTTAGAATCAATTGTTTCTGCCATCTAAATGTGCTCTTTGACTCGTTTCTACTAACTTAAGTAAATATAGTTGTTCTTAATAATAATGCAAAAAATCGATTAATTATTTCCCCCTCATAAACGAAGGAAGCATCAAACTAAAAATCTCTGCTATTTTTCTAAGTTTTGCAGCTTCTCTAATTGATGTGACAATCAGAATTGATTTTTCTAACTCTTCTTTAACTAATGCTCCTCCTGAGTATAAGGCTTCCTCCGAATTGAACACTAATAAATATCTAACATTGGGATTATTTATAATATTAATTCCCGTTGTCGCTTTTAAATCGTCATAAATCTCTTGGAAGTCTTTTGGAATGCCTCCTCTATCATTAGTAATTATTAAAATGGGAATTCCCTTTTGTGTTAACTTCTTAATCTCGTTAGCATAAAATCTATCAATCTTAGGTGATACAATGTTTAACTGTCGATTTGTTGAAATAATTAGGTTAATTAATTGCTCATTCAGTACATTTTTACCTTCATGTCCTCCCGAAGACTTCAAACTTATCATCCCTACTAAAGATAAAATTTTGTTCTCTAGATTTTGAACTTCCTTCTTTAACCTTGAATTTTCGGTTCTTAATTCTATAATTCTGTCAGACAAATCTAATCATTTTAGTTTCTTAATTTGAAATTTAAATATAATTAATTTAAGATAATACTTTAACTTAATTTTCGCCAAGGCTTTCCATATAAAATAAAACTAGATATTGCCACCGAGCTTTCTAAATCAATGCTTTTGGTACCCTCTTCAGCAGACAAATCTTTAAATTTTTGTTCTACAAGTTTGGTCATTTTATTTGCCATACATGCTTGGCGAGCTTTCAGTAGAGAAATCCCTTGACTATGTTGGTTAAACAAATTACTGTAAAAATTCGCTATTATTTCATTAGTTTCATTATCAAAAATAGGATAATTTCTGGACATAATACCGATAATTCTTTCGTAATCGAAATTTTCTACAATTTCTCCAAAAGTTCTTAATACATTTTTTAGCTTCTGTCCTTGAGTATCGTAAATTTGAGAATTAAAAAATAGGAAAGGGCGTAAACCTGATTGATTTGATTGAATTGAATTGTTAACATCATTAAAAGTGATAATCTCGTTGTCATTCGTTAGAAAAAAGCTATCCCGGGGATTCCATTTAGAATAAAAGATATTTCCGACAAAATGGATGATATGGTTTGACCCACTTTTTATGTGTGATAAAATATTATCTCGAGAAGAATCAGGACCCACTAGTATAGTAATTTGTTCTACTTCTTCACGATTATTGAAAAACTCGGTTATGTAGTTAAACTCATTGATTCCCGCCTCGAAAGGGAAAATAAGTTCTTTAGCTTTAATTTCTTCGTTCCATCTAATAGGCTCTGAACTATTCGTGCATTCTATTATCAAAACATTATATTTATTTTGTATCTCTAACTTATCCTTCTGTTCTTCAGGTTCGTAGCCAAATGTGATACCCCCTAGTGGAGGCTCTCCAATTATATAACCAATGGAGTACTTTAATAAGAAAAAATTATTGTCATAAATTAATTCAAAGGGAATTGTCATTTCGTCTAATATAAAATAAACTTCAGGGATGGTGTTTAAAGATTTTATTTCAAACTGTTTTAGAAATGTTCGTATTTTTTTAGGGAGAAAAATATACAACAATCTGCCAAATTCGTTAACCGTAAAATTATAGGTTTTTACAAGACTATCTGAGAAGATATCATTATATAAATCGATTATTTGAGCATCGTTCCAATATTCATCATGAATTTTTCCTTCGACTATTTTATTTTCGTGAGATATCATTCGAACAGATATTAGCCCTTCAGTGTTTATTCTAAATACCATTTGCTTTATTACAAAGCCCTCCTCAAATCCTGCGAAGATATCATCATCTTCTCCAAATGAATAGATATCTCTTACAAGATCTTTGGTGTTGTTATGTAACAATAATGGGTTGTTAATCAACACTACCAAATTCTTATCCAAGTAAGGTAATATTTTTTGAGCTAAATCGTAATCTTTTTCCTCATATATGGCACGATAAAACATCATTCTCCAGAAATCTTTTTGCTCTAACGAGAAGAATAGTGACTTAAATTGCCATAAGAAATTACAAGTATAAAAGAAATGATATATTTGCGCGTTAGTTTGAGGAATTTTTAAATGAGTGTTTAACTTCTCCAGAGATTGCAAAAGATATTTCTTTTCCTTCATTTCTACGAATTTCTTACAAGCCTCAACCCATAATTCGATTAAAATGTTATCATATCCAAGATCAGTTTGATACAAAAATAAGTCTTCTAAAAAATCATAGATATCAAAAGCTATTTCAAATCTATTCCTAGTTATCGCGAAATCTATAAATTTCCTAATATAAGTAACAGCATCCCCATAGGATTGATAAGCATGAATTTTAGAATATAAATTTTTAATTAAAATTATAATCCAAGCATATTCTCCAATGTTGTTCATGTAATAAATGAGTTCCTCTAACTCTCCTACAATTGTGCTAAAATTTCTTTCGTTAATCGTGATTTTCCCAATATTACTAAATTCATTCTTTAAATATCCAGGGATTCGATTTACTAATATCTTATTCATTTCTTTAACGAAATCCTCGGAATTCTCTATAAGCTGATAATGATTATTAACATTTTCGATAAATACATAAAGAAATAACGCTCGTTTACTCGGGTCTAACTTATATATTGTTCTACCTAACACTTCCATACTTAGGTGAAAAAATTCTTGTGGGATAACGGATTTTCTTAAATACATCAAAACCATTTGTAATTCAATAAGCTTGATGTATTCCCCCCTTTCCTTTACTTTAACACAGAAAGAATTAATGAATTTCGTAATACCCGTTTGAGATAGAGAATCCATTTTAATAAACGATTTCAATAGGGTAGTTGCGAAGTTATTTAACATATAAAAATCATCTAATTTGGATAAGAACGAAAAGAAACGTTTGTAACCATCAATATATCTTATGAAATCAATATCAATTCCTTCTTCAGTTCTGTGAATCAAAGAATTAATATATATCCACCATGAATTTGATATAATCATAATTAGTTGGTGTTTTTTTTGGATATTGAGCCATTCTGTTTTTTCGATTTCAAAATATAAATCAGTTAGTAAACGATCAGCCCAGAGATGATTTGCTGAATGTAACAACTTTCTTCCTTGTATGATTTTTTGCTGAAATTCTACTAAAAAATCGTTTTTTGTTTTTAAGTTAATAACCATTCAATCTACCAAAACTAATTATTATTTTTCATTAAGATGTTGATTGATCTTCTTGTTGCTGATCAGGCTCGTTCAGATTGGGATTGCTTATCCAGCCTTTTTTTAATTGGTCTTTTGAATATAACACTGAGGCTCCAATCCAGCTCATATTTTCTCTACCTGATGCCGCTACTACTTTGATTTTGTTTTTTAGTTTTTCTGAAAAATGTTTTTGTAGTTCTACTTCTAATCTTTCACTCAAACCAGATATAAGGCTGCTTCCCCCCGAAAGAACAACATTTGCCAGAAGTTCTTCCCAATTTTCTCTATCCCATGATTTTACTGCTTTTGATATTGCTTCAGCTATACTCATGTAATCTACATGAATAATTTTCGGGTCAAATAAAGGCTCAGACAATAAAAACCGTTCTGAATTTAGATTTAATTTACTACCGTCTGGCAGATCGACTACCCGATCATATTTTGTTAAGCCTTCCTTTACTCTCTTTTTTTCTCCATTAGGATCAAGTACACATAAAGAAATTTTTTCTTTGATCTCTTTTGCTATTGCTTTATCAAGGTAAATATTTTTAGTTGCACTAATTTTGCTTAAAATTAAGTTTAAAAAATACTTAGTTATATCGGATCCTGTTATTGGAAACATGTCTCTAGCCATTATGTTGGTAAAACCGTGAAAAATTGTTGATATATAGGTGTAAGACTCTCCAATATTAACGATTACCCCGCTGGATTTTTGTAACGTTGATAAAATAGCCTGGGTTTCTGGTAAAAAAAGGAGATAAGGAAAATTTAAAGAATTAAAGAATATTTCTTGAAATTTTGTTTTTTCTAACTCTGATTTATAGAATGGAGTGATAATTATAATTGGTTGCTTAAATTGGAAATCCTCTTTAATATTTAAGTGGTGATAATAGTGATAAAAAAATTTTAAAAGAATATTATAATTACTCTCTTTACTAAACTCACGAACTTTTAAAATATTTTGATACTTTAACGCATTGTGACCAACTAAATGAGTTTGATTATTTGTATCTAAAAATATATCTTCTAGACCATCTATCGTGTCAGATGCAATTATATTAGAACTGAATAAATAATCATTGATATCAACATAGACGCTTGGAGCAATAAGATCGGGATAATCTCCTCCAGCCCATCCTAGTCTGAAATTATCACTACCAACGTCTAGAATTAATGGAAGTAATTGATTCTTATCCTTATTTGACATAATTTTATTTAAATTGTTAATATCAAGATTTATTAAACGAAACCACTATCAAAAAGTTTGATGTTGATGGACAAATTCATCTGATAATTTTTTTAATTGATATTCTTTTACTTGTAATTCTAATAACCCTAAGACTTTTTTGAATTCACTAGACATAGATTCTATATCAACATCTGTAATCTTTTCGACTTGATCTCTTTTTAATTTAAATTGCTCCAAGTTGTATTGAATTCTTTCATATGTACTCCCTATTGATGAGACTAAATCCTCTGTGTTTTTCTTTGTTATTTTTCTCATTTTTCTAAGAATTGAAAGAATTGAAGATATCGAATTTTCCCATTGATTATATCTATCAACATAACTGTCAAATACTTCTTCAAAAAAATCAGCTAGTTTAACATATATACCATCTTTCTTAGAGAATGAAGGCGTTTGGGTTGTACTTGCTGCTTTTTTAGCCATTTCTTTCTCCGATGTTTCCTGTTTCTCTGGTGTTATTGAAATAGGGGTTCTCCTCTTTACCGGATCCCTCTTTGTGAGCGGAATCTCTTCCAACATATAATCTTCTGCTATTTTTTTCTTAGATTCATAAGAAAGTTTAGGTGCAATTTTAGTATCTTCTTCTTTTGAAGAAACAAATCTTTTTTCTTCGGTATCACCTTTAAGCATACCATGTAGAGTTGATTCGGTTTTCTTAGACAATTTCAAAACATTATCTAAAGTATCGAGAGGAACTTTACTTTTTGGTTTTTCTTTATCCTTCTTCTTTTTTTTAGCCATACGACTTAATCAACAATCTTATAATTAATTAATATAACCTATTCTAGTGAGAGGAATTCTATTTTAAGTGCTTCTCCCTTTTCTTTTAAAACATTTTCAAGTTCTTCTAAGGTAAAATCTGGACTCTCTGAAATAACGGTCCATACAGCTGTTTTGTCTTTTTCAACTATAACTGCTTCGCTATACATCATGCTAAGCTTTAAATCTCCAAAAGTAGTTGCTAATTTTGCTAACGCTCCAGGAGTATCTCCCATTGTAATTCTCAATTTAATAAGGTTACTTTCATCCCGTAAGCCAATTGGAGTAATCTTTATTTCCTTTATTTCTGAGTCGCTGATCATCATTAGTTGTGAATTAGTTGTAATTCCTAACGATTTTCTTACGATTTGTGGAATAACTATCCTTCCTCGTTCGTCTATTGTAAGAATTTTGACTTCTTTCATTAATCTGAACACAATTTGTTTGTTTTTGTTATAAGTATTATTAAATTATTACCTTTTAATTGTAATTGTTCCTTACGTATTATTTAACTACTTCTTCTTAATTATTAATACTATCATCTTGATATATATTTATTCCTTGTACTGAACTGATATACCGATTCCAATATATTCTTTTAAAATTATATATATTTGTAAAATTATTTATTTATTAGAAATGGTTATAATTTCAACAATAAATTCACGTTTCTATTACTACTATACATATTTTGAAAACTGGTTTATATGGAATCCTACAGTAGTGACGATGTAAAAAGAAAAAAGAGAAAAATATAAAGAAAAGAATGGAGAGAGAACAAACTTGAAAATGATAAAGAACGAACAAATTAAAAACTTCGAACTTAGGGTTGGACATAAACCCATATTAATTTTTGATATTACATATCGAAAAACAGATAGAAAACGTAACTATCAATATATCTTCTCATATATTGATGTCGAAGTAGATCCTAAGAGACATATCCCAAGTGGTACTAGAATTATAGATGCCTACGATGTAAATGATTTTAAAGAAAGACTATCAAAATTATTTACAAAAGCTCTAAAAAGAGGGCTTCCCGAGCAAATTATACCCGAGGAAATTTTTTTCAAGTTTTATCAAGTGGAAAACTCTAGGTCTCCATCAAAAAGAAGAATAATTCCCAAAGAATCTACCCTTGAACACATAACTCCAAAAACACATCTTGAAACGGCTCTCAATAACAGGAATTTTATAGTCTTTCAATTTAAAGTTTTTAACGAATTGGACGAGCAAAAAATGTTCTCACTGATTAGGCTTGATCGCAGGAGAAGGGGCGGATATTTTGAAGAACTAATTTTGGATCCTGATGTAAAATCGAAAGACTTATTGCACAACGATCACATTCTTTTGTTTATTGATCCTCAGCATTTTAAAGAATGGTTATGGGAAGGCTGTAATACTACTGCAAAAGCGAAATCTAATGCTGCTAAGATAGCTCTACCCATAAGAGAAAAATATGGAACTAACTTGCCGCGGGCATCAATTATTCTTGATAACGAATTACCATTTTCATTGGATGATCCCCTAATATATTTCCCCCCAATGAGTATATTAAGATGTCCTTCATGCGGTTCAAACAAGATCAAGATAAGGAAAGAAGAATATCCCTTATGTCTTAGATGTGGTTATTCAAGAGGAGATTTTAGATCCAACTATCCAGAGTAGTGTTTTTCATGCATGCTAGAAAATTTTAGTAAAATAACTTTGGTGATTAAAAATTTTACTTAAAGTGCTTCTTATTTAAAGTACTATTATTCGTATAGTACATTTTCAGTTAACGATTATTGATTTGTATGGGAAGTTTTCATAAAGATGATGAAATAGAGCGCTGCCCAGAATGCGGTGCAATAGGAGACGAAATAAGAACTAACCGACCGCCGATGATAATCCTAAATAATAATCTTAATAGTCCTAAATATACTTGCAAAAGATGCGGTTATAATTGGGGTTCAACCTTATAAACCCCATTTTTCCTATTACTAAAATCATTTTTAGGAATGATTCTTGTTTGAGTAGTTTATACATGATATATGCTATCTACCATTGTTTGCCAATCAGATAAGACTGATTGATATATAGAAGCAGAAGGTATAATTAAAGCACTAAAAGAAAAAATCATAAAACAGAAAAATCTAATCCTTTAATTTTATAACAATTATAAGTAAAAACTAAAATTGATTATTAAATTATTAGTATAAAAATTTTATATAATGTACAATAATTTGAGACATCTTTAGAGAACAAAATTTGATTTTTTATTTCGACAAAAGATAAAAAAGATAGAAATGAAGGTTATCCTTTATGAGCTTTCATCTTAACAGTTAAATCTCGAGCTCTTTTGGAATACCATATCAATAGTTCTCCAGCATCTTCTGGTTTGAAATATTCTCCACCGCACAAAGCTGCTGCTCGTGTCATCATTTCATCATCAGGATTCCCGAGACCAACGATGTATATTACTACATTTGGATTTTCTGCAAATATTTTGATCGTTTTAAGAAAATCATCTCCATCGGTTGGAATTCCATCTGTAAGGAGAATAATCATTGTGGGTTGCGGATTCCCAGGACTCATTTTATCAAATTCCGTCAATACTTGGTGAGCTTTAATCATTGCTTGTCCCATATTTGTGCTTTGACCGTATGCATTTCCTATGCGATCTACAATCATGCGTGCCGCATCTTCTAAAACTCCTTTTTTTCCGCTGGCTGAATCCATATAATAGCTGTTCCCAAAAGGAAGTATTTGAGTTTCGTCTGCGAATCGAATAACAGAGACTTTCTCCCCAAATCCTCGTCCAACCTTTTCACTTAAGAAAAGAACTGCTGCAAAAGCTGCCGAAATTCTTCTAGGGATATTAATACCCGCTTTGAAATGTTTTAAAAATTCTTGAATTTCCCGTGATTCCATAGCCGCTTTAATACCTTCAATCGCAGGAGCGATATTAGTCACGAACACATCTCGAGCCATCATTGAGCGGCTAATATCAATTATTAATATAGCATTGAACGGGACTAGACCGGTTGGGCTTAGATTTATAGCAGTATTTTCATTAACTTGTGCTAAAATATCACCAGTTAAGTCTGGAGTAGTTGAAAGGATTGAGCATGCTATATTTACGGCACTCCATCTTAACTTTATTCCCTTGAAAATTACATAATTAGCTAACCACCCTTTAAGTGAGGCAACATTCTGTCGAGCAGTACTAATTATTTCCCACATATTTTCACCGGAGATTGGTGAAATCCCGAGTGATATATTTTGTAAAGGAATTATCGGTCGAAGATTTTTATATACCTTAACTTCAAAACTTCCGATTCCTGACGCTTCCAAGATTTCACTATCAATAATGATAGTGTTATCAGGTACAGATTCTAATATTTCTACTTTGCCTGCTCCGATAGCTCCCGTCAGTTCGTCTTCAAAAGCAAGAATGTTGTCTTGAGCAAGTGAGAGAGAGTGTTGTGTTCTTGGACTTACCAGTGCGTATCCCATTAAATTTGGTTGCGATTGTACTTCTAACATGAGCTCAGAAGCTTTTTGAATTGGAGGTTCAGTGGAAAACACTGCTAATTGTTCGGCGAAAATATTCGTGTCTTCTTTAGTGTCTCTACTCATCCTAATCTCAGAAGGACTGATCATACCTTGATCAATCCTAGCAGATCCTAAAGCACGTGTGAGTGGATCTTCCCATCCGATTAACATCCCTTGCCCTAATCCTAATTGCTGAACAACCGTACTACTTAATTTGACGCGTCCTCCTTCAACGGAATCGTCTACAATAGGAGTTAGGACAATCCCATTTTTTTGACTACTTAACATGTTCACATCAATTCTATTTGGGTATGGATCTGCTGGAGCCGCGGGAGCACCATAATCCTGTCCGGGAGTTGGTATTGGGATTTGTCTCACGGGGGGTTGACTCCTTTGAGGTGGTGGGATTTGAGGTAGCGGTGTTGGAGTTGGGGGGGAGGGTGTAGGAGATAATTGTGGTGCGGGGGCCATAGTTGGTTGTGGTGGAGGAGTAGGTTTGGGTATTTGAACGGGAGTAGGTGTTTGTTTAGGTATTAATTGGGGCGTGGGTGTAGCCTCAGGTTGTGGAGTTGGGAGTGGAACATGTCCAGAAACTGGTTGTGGAGGGGATGATACTGGGAGGGGTTGAGGTGTTGGTCTAGAAGGCGTCAATTGAGGAGGTTTTGTAGGTAAAGGCGTTAGTTTTGTTTTAGATGGTGAAGTGGCAGGAGGAGCGACTGGTGCTACCTTTGGAACTTTCGGAATTTGTAATGTAGGGGTGAGTAATCCAGCAGCACTCATAGGTCGAAGAATTAACTCAACACCCATAAAATCCAGCGAATCGACAATGTTTTTAGAAACTTGACCAGCAAAATCTAGTACCATATTAGAAATTTCTATAACTGCAGTTGCTTTTTTTCCGTTATCTGGGTTATGAACTTCAATTGAAGCTCCGTTTTTAGTCCCCAATTTATCAGCATTTTCTTGACAGATAACTACTTTATCCGAGGTACCTTCGCTTACATCAACAAAAATCTTAATTTCTGACAATATTTATCAACTTTCTTATTTTCTTAACATTTTTTCATAAACAGAATAAAATTCTTTCAAATTCTATGTTATTGGATACCTTTTAGATATCTCGCTTGCATAGTAGCGAAATACTGTAACAATTTTGCCTAGATCTTCAATTTTTCTACTAGCTCCCATGAGGAAGAATCTTCCTGCCCCAGAAAGGATAATAAACGCATTAGAGCCTCGAAGTACAACCTCTAGCAAATTAGTGTACCCCATAGAGTCGATTGCATCGTGGCCACTTTGCATTACTACAGCACTTAAACTCGAAAATAAATCGGGGTCAACATCGTAATCGGGGATGCATGAAAAAGCAAGTCGTAAGCCATCATTGGTTACTAATGCAAGAGCTTCTAATTCAGTGTGTTCTGTTATATTTCCAAGAAATCTTGAAAGACTGCTAGCTTGTTCTTGAGTTAAATCGCTCATTTGAATATTCTCTGACTTTTAATTTCTATTATAATTCTTCTTTAATTAATATAAAATATAATTTTCGGACTTAAATATTTATATTTATAAAATAATAGGTTAAATCGTTTTAAAGTTTCGCTATGTTTAGTATAAGATACTAATAGAACCTTTTACCATTAAAACTATTAACTTATCTTAAAATAAAATTATTTGAAGAAAAGTATAAAAATTCTTTAAAGTTGGATGTAATAAAGGAACAGAGTTAAAAACGCATTCTATTTATATTCCAATTGCGTTTTGATTTGATCTTTTAAAATTTCCTTCTTGGATTTATATTCTACTTTAGCATCCATTGGACCACCAATACGCTTAAGAAATTCTATGGCCAAGATTTTTCCATTTTCACTTAACACTCGAGGAGAATAATCTTCAGCAAAAAATACGCCTTCTGGAATCGCTCCTACTTTAGAAATCTCCTTTGTAACTTGCTTCTTTCCTAAAAAATTCTGAACTTTCTCGACGACAGAGTAAGCGTGATCGCCGATGATTATTAATTCTCTTTCAAATCCATCAGGTATTTTAATCTCTTCTAATTTTCGCATTATTTCGTCAAAATTAATATGCGTTTCTTCTTGAATGAGGGAGGAAAATGACTCTTTTCCCGTATAGAGAGGTCCAGTATTTTGAGAAAGTCTGTCTTTCGAACCAGCTATGTTCATCCCTTCAGCAGGTTTTGGAATTCCAAAAGGGTCTTTATCTCTTAGAGGGTGGACTGATGGAGTTGAAACACTTGCTGGAGCAGCTTCAAATTTAATCTCTTGAGCGATGCCACCTTCAGTTTTTCCTCCAATGAGTTTTAAAAAATCCGGTTCCTCTTCACCTTCATCTAAAGGGATTACTGCATACATAAGACCGACTTGACCTCGTATATCCTGACTTCGTTTTGCTCCAATAAATTTGGATCTTACATTGCTCTCGATTCCTTTCCATAGATATACTTTACGATACTCATCAGCAACTAACACATAACATTTAGTTGTTAGAAGTATATCTTTAATAGCACCATCTGTTGTAAGCTCTTGAGTTGTTCCATCTTCAACAATTTCGAAAATTTGCGTTCCCAATATTCTCAACCAATTAATTTTTCTCTGTTATTGAAAGAAATAAAATTTATACTATAATAATAGGTTAGGTGTTAATAAACATTTATGAAATAAATTATTCTAAATAAAATGTGAATTAATCACTTAAAAATCTAATTTTTAAGATAATTCGTCCAAATATTTATTTTTTTAATAAGTCCAAGATTCCATCATTAATTTTATTTATCATGTCGATAGCTGTAAATCTAGGCCCAGTTATTTTCTTACAATATTCTCCTATATATCCGTTAAGAAAAGAAGCAGAACACGCAGCTTGGAATAAATTACTGCCCGTTGTTAAAAAACTAGCGCATAAACCAGCAAGGACATCTCCAGTTCCGCCAATTGACATTTCAGGGCATCCGGTTTTATTTATTTTTAACAGATTACCATTACTAATGTAATCGTATGGTCCCTTTACTAACAAAGTAACTCCTAGTTTTTTCGATATTTTGAAGATTTCTGCACTCCTTTTTTCAATTTCGTTATAGGGTGGTAAATCAATACCCGAGATTATCTTTAATTCTCCCTCATGTGGTGTTAAAACAACTTTCTTCCCTTTAATTAAATCCAGATGTGTTTTTATTAATTTCAAAGCGTCAGCATCTATAATAAAAGATTTTTTAGCTATATCGCCATTTTCGAATATTTTTATTAAGAGTTCTTCGCTTGATTTTTCAGTTCCTAATCCTGGGCCAATAACGATTGTGTTTGCCCAATCAGCTAGCCATGATACTTCTTCAAAAGCTTTTGTTGTTAGCCAATCTCCCGGACTGGTTCTCACTATCATATTCGGAGAAAAGGAACGTATAACATCGCCAATAATTTCTGGAACGTAAGTTATAACTAAATCACATCCAAACTGAATACACGCTAAGGAAGTGTACGCAGGAGCGCCGGAATAATTTTTTGAACCCCCGATGACTAATACCCTTCCAAATTCTCCTTTATGGTTATCAACATTTCTAATTTTTAAGTTAGCTAGTAAGTCGCCTTTTCCAACAAAAATACTTGCTTCGGGGGGAATACCAATAGATTTCTCGATTACCTTATATTTTGCTGTTGTTTTCAATCCTTTTTTTACTCGATGGAAAGTTACCACTAAATCTGATAGTACAGCTTTATCGGGACTTTTTCCTGTATCCGGATCTAATCCTGAAGGTACGTCTATGGAAGCAACTTTAATGCGCTCTTTTTCTTTTTCTTTGATGCTGTTTATCAAATCTATTGCTGAAGAACATGGCTCCCTAATTTTGCCTTTTATTCCAGTACCTAATAATCCATCTACAATTAAGGAATAAGCCTGATCTTGTTCAAATATTTTCATAATATCCTTAGTATCGGTCGAATCCTTAATGAATCTGGTCTTAATTGAGTAGTTAAGATGGTTGTATATTATATTCCAATTAATTCGGGCTTCTTTTGTTCTTATCTTGTCAGGTGTTCCAACCAAAATCACTAAAACTTTTACTCCATAGGAAGATAAATGCCGAGCTACGACAAAACCGTCTCCACCATTATTCCCTGTCCCACAGAAAATCGCCACTTTTGTCTTTTCTTTAACAAAACCTTGAGCTATAATTTCATTTGTGAATGAATAGCCTGCACATTCCATTAAATGGCTTTTTGGAATTCCTAACCATTCTGAATTATTATCTAATATAGATAATTCTTCAGAAGAAATTTTTTTTGATATAAATCTTTCCATAACAATTAAATTTAAGATTATGAGATAATAAATGTTTTAGATTTTTATACCGTAATTATAGTTGTCAATTAAAAACAATTTTAAAACAATAAAATAAATTATAATCTATGGAACCACATAATAAAAAAGTTCTATTAGTAACTGGAAGTACACATGGAATTGGGAAAGCCATCGTATTAGAACTCGCAAAATTAGACTATTCTGTAGTAATTAATGGTGCCGCGACTAAAGCTTTATCCGAAGAATATTACTCCGAGCTAAAGGGAATTTATAGTCAAGAAATCGACGATAGAATTTTATATGTACAAGCAGATATAAGCAAAAAAGAAGATCGTGAGACTTTAATAGAAAAAATTGAAGATAAATTTAAAAGAATAGATGTTTTGGTTAATAACGCTGGAGTCGCACCAAAAATCAGAAAAGATATTTTAGAAACATCCGAAGAATCGTACGATCGAGTAATGTCAATTAATCTCAAGGGACCTTATTTTCTAACTCAAGCCATTTCTAAATGGATGATCCAATTACGAGAAAAGTTTAAAAATACTTATCAACCTTATATCATCAATATTTCATCAATTAATCGATATACTGCTTCTGTTAATAGAGGAGAATATTGCCTTTCAAAATCAGCTATGAATATGATGACGAAACTGTTCGGAGAAAGATTATCCGAATATGGGATACCTGTACATGAAATTTCGCCAGGAATTATTGATACGCCTATGACGGAAAAAGTTCATGATAATTACGACAAATTAATAAAAGAAGGCCTAACTCCTATAAGGAGGTGGGGAAAACCCATTGATATAGCGAAACCGGTAGTTGCTATTGTTTCTGGGCTCTTACCATTTTCAACTGGATCCGTAATAGATATCGACGGAGGATTTCACATACATCGACTTTAAGGGAGGAATATGGAACTATTTGATATTGATCTACAGGACATTGAGATATTAGAGTACAATACAGTTATTATAGGTACTGGAGCTGCGGGGTTAAATTGTGCTATCCATTTAGTAGAAGAAGGTATCGCTCCATGGCAGATTGCCCTTGTAACTGAAGAATTAGGAGGTGGAACTTCTTTTAATGCAGGTTCTGATAAACAAACGTACTACAAATTGTCTGTCGTCGGAGACCAGGTTGATTCCCCATTTGAAATGGCCAAAGATTTGTTTTCAGGTGGAGCTATGCATGGAGATATTGCTTTGATAGAATCAACCAATTCGATACGAGAATTTTTTCATTTAGTTCAACTTGGGGTATCTTTTCCATACGATAAATATGGAGGATTTGTAGGGTATAAAACAGATAACGATCCCAAACAAAGAGCTACATCAATTGGCCCTTATACCTCTCAAGAAATGTGTAAACGACTACTTGAAGTAGTATCCGAATTAAGCATCAACATATTTGACAGATATTATGCTACTGAATTAATTATTGATGATTACGATGAGCCACAAGTAATAGGTATGATATGTCTGGATATAAATTCATTATCTAATCAAGAAAAATTAAAGGATCTAATTAAATCAATTAAAATCTTTAAAACGAGAAATATCGTCTTAGCCACTGGAGGGCCTTCACTATTATATAAAAATTCAGTTTACCCACTTTCTCAAAAAGGAAGCACTTCTTTAGCTATTGACGCAGGTTGCATTATGCAAAACCTTACCGAATCTCAATTTGGATTAGCATCAACTCAATTTCGCTGGAATGTCTCAGGGTCCTACCAACAGGTTATTCCCTGTTATATTTCTATCAATGAAAACGGTGAAGAATATGAATTTCTCAACGAATATTTTCCCTCATTTAAGGAAATGTCAAAAGCAATTTTTTTAAAAGGATATCAATGGCCTTTCAGTTCGGATCGGATTGAGGATTATGGATCGTCTTTGATAGATATCGCTGTATATTACGAAACAGAAATTCTTGGGAGAAGAGTGTTTCTAGATTTTACTAGAAATCCCAGCGGATACGATCTAAATTCAATGGCTTCAGCTGCAAAAACATACCTTGAGAAATCCAATTCTAAAGGAGAATTACCGGTTATAAGATTAAAATCTCTGAATGAACAGGCCTTCTTACATTATAAAGATCATGATATAGATCTCTCAACTGAACCTCTACAAATTGCTGTGTGTAATCAACATTTGAATGGTGGCGTATCGTGCAATATATGGTGGGAATCTAATATTAAACATCTATTTGTTATTGGTGAAAGCAACGGAAGCCACGGCATTCATAGACCTGGGGGTGCTGCATTAAATGCGGGGCAAGTGGGAGGTTTGAGGACCGCACAAAAAATTGCTAGCACATACAATACTATGCTTTCTTTAACAAGTGAAGAATTCTATCTTGAAATTGAAGACCAACTCACTTCTTATTTAGAAAGGATAAAAAAATGTTTAGAAAATATGAAAAATAAAGAAAAATTCACTCCAAATAAAATTCTTGAGTTAATTCAAAATCGAATGGAAAAATATGCAGGGATTTTAAGGTCTAAAGAAGACCTAGAAGGAGAAATATACAATGTTAAACTACAGTTACTAAATCTTGATGATATCATCACTATCAACGATGCTTCTGATTTAATTAAATATTTTCAAGTAAAAGATTCTCTATTAACTCAATATCTTTTCTTTTCAGCAATTTTCGATTATCACAAACGCTATGGACAAAGTCGAGGTTCATTTCTAATTAACAGAAATAAATTAAATGCTAATTTAGGTGAAAGGTTAGTCTCCCTTCCAAAGAAATTATCCTCATATAACTTTATAAAAAGCGATTTAGACTTGTCTAATCAAATTCAAACAATTTCCTTGAAAAATGACCAAATAAATATTAAATGGGTTAAGGTCAGAGAAATCCCAGAATCTTCTAGCTGGTTTGAGAATGTTTGGAAGGATTATAATGATGGTAAAGTAGTACGTTAAAAACTATTCTTTATTTCTATACTCGGGATCTCTAACGGCACATCCTGTAGATTTGCCCTCCCTCATAAATTGTGAACATTTCGAACAACTTATACAAGATTTTGTTTTATCTATGGTTTTTCCTTGAAAAATTTGCTTAGCAAATTCTGGATTCGCAAAAGACATTCTCCCAAAGCCACATATATCTACCATTCCTTTTTGAATAACTCCTGATGCAAGATTACCTGCAAACTGTCGGAAATAGGAATAACCTGATCCTACAATTATCATATCATGTGGAACTAAACTTTTAATCACTGAGGTTAAATATATTATTCTATAAGCGCTAAATAATGGATGCTCTTTAGGTAACTTTCCTCCCTTTACTGGAACATCGTATGGACGCGTGATATGTCCTTTGTAATGAGGATTACCTGCTGTGATGTTAATAAGCTTTACATCAAGATCGTATAATTTATTAATTAACTCGACAGGTTCCTCAAGATCAATAGATGCTGGAAAATTATCATTGACAATACTTTTAACTCCAAATCCTGTAGGATAAGGAATACCATCGTATACTCCTACGCGTGAAGTAATTAAAAAATCGGAATCTTTTCTAAATTTATTCTGCAGTTGAGTAACTATATCTAAAAATAATTTGGATCGATTTTCTAAACTATATCCTCCATACTTAGAATTTTCGCGATGAAAAGAAGATAACAATTCGCTAATCAAATAGCCATGACACGCTTTAATATCTACGCCATCAAATCCGCTTTCCTTTGCTAAAATAGCCTTTCTTACCCAGATTTCTTCAATCTCTTTTAGTTCATCATCTGAAATAATAACACCATCCTTTCTTTTTACGGAAATCGCGCTGTCTAATTCATCACTATGATAAGCTCTAATCGGATATTTATTTCCATTTCGTTTTGAATACCTACCTGAATGATTTAATTGCAGTATTAAACAACACCTGTTTTTAAATCCTAATAATTCCAAATTACGGTCGCATTGATCTCTAATGAGAGAAGTGAGTTGCTTAAAATCATTTACATTATCTTCCGAAAGCACTAATTGATGGTCATTTGATCGACAGTCCTCTGAGATTGCAGTCGCTTCAAACCAGATGAGACCAACTCCACCTTTAGCATAGCGCTTGTAACGTCGGAATGTAAGATCACTCGGTGAACCATTAAGGTTTGCATCGAATCCTTCCATTGGTTGGATTGAAAGTCTGTTAGGGATAATAAGATGTTTAGATTGAATAGCTTCGCTCAAATTTTCAGTAAAAGAACTTATGGGGAGAGGGATCGACAATCTCTTTAACTCATTTTTTAAATCCTCCAGAGTTGTGTACTTAAAAGGTTCAAAAGCATGAGAAGAAGGATGGACAAACATATTATTATATAAAATTCTCAGTAAAAAGAACTTTTCATTTTTTATCAGTATTTTATCCTAAAATAAAAAAAAAAGAATAATAATTATATTTAATGAACTTTAAATGATACGACTATTCAGATGGCATCTCCAAACCTACTAGTGGGAAAGATTCTACCCCAGATAAGTAAGGTTGTACGTCAAATTTCATTCCTTCTATATCTGAATAAAACATTTGAATTTCATGACTTCGCTGAAACGCTTCTTGGAACTTTCCTTCTTTAACCTCTGATATAGTTATAGAAACTACTTCGTCTCCCACAATTCTTGCGGCCATACGCAAAATTTGCTTATCTATTGTTCTATCAGGAGGAAATTTCTTTGATGCTTCAATAAACCTTTTACCCACTTCTTTACCTTTACTCACGGGAAATTTTGTGATTGAGACCATATACATAACTTTCACCTCTATTTGACATTTTTTTTAATGGATTCCAAGGTGAAGAATACTAGGATTAGTTAACTTAAAAATCTTTTACTATGCTGTCAAAGAAAACTACTCTTTTAAAAAGGACGAAAAGGTAAATTCAGAGTCTGATTCCGATGAAAATTCATTTGAAAAAACGAAATGCAAATTTTAAACTCAAAAAATTAGATTAATCTCTTCTTAGATAATAATAACTGTAAATTTTTTCCATCCCTAAATTCTCATATAATTTCATAGCATCGTTATTTCGTAGTTCTACTTGAAGCCATATATTTTTAGCACCATTCGATATTGCCCATTCTTTTATTACGGTTTTGAGCATAGAGTTTGCTATTTTTTGACGCCTAAATTCTGGGATAACAAATACATCAGCAATATACACATAGCCATGAGGATTTAGTACACCCATTAAAGTCCCTATAGGTTCTCCCTCCAATTTAGCTATGACAAAACATTTCTTTGGAACCACAATTCTACTTGTTATCTCTTTTATTACCTCCTGCTGGAATTTATCTCGTTTCGTAAATCTTGATAATAAAGACGAAAATTTAATTACTCGTTCATTATAAATCTCGTATCTATAATCTTCGTTAATGTCTTTTAAATTAAGATGTTCGACAGACATTAATAAGGCATTTGTGCGATCTTGTTCAATATATCCACGGTCTCGTAAAATTTCATCCAGTCCTGCAGGTTCAAAATGTTCATGCATAGTGTATATAGTTGGTAAATCGTAAGATTTGTAAGCATTTTCTACAATTTTGATGTCCTTTTCGACAAGAGCTCTGTTTCCAGTGTAATTAATTGGGATCACTGAATTAGCTCGATAAGTTACTCCCGTAGTAAATCGCAATATCCATCCATTCAAAAAGAAGTAATGTTCTGCGGGCCAAGCGTTCATCAAAAATTCTTGAAATCGTTTAATTTCTTTTGAGGAGGTCATTAGAATCAAAGAAATCAAATTAAAGATATATCTTAAATTCTTCGATATTACAATTCTTATAATATGCAGAAAAAGTGCCGGTGGAGGGGTTTGAGCCCTCGACCTCCAGATTATGAGTCCAGCACAATCAGTCTGACCCAGTTTCGAATGAATGTGTGTCTGGCGCTATAACCAAGCTAAGCCACACCGGCGTAATAAAGCCTCCGGCGGGATTTGAACCCGCGACCTTTGCCTGTTTGGTTCGTTCTTATGAATACCAAGGCAATGCTCTACCACCTTAGCTATTATTTGTGATATACAAATAATGTAAGCCACGGAGGCAAGGCTTAATTCAGATTTATGTAAATTTTTACATTAATAAATTATTTCTAAATTAAAAATTTTTTTACTCATTTCTAACTATTTAGTAAGAAAATGATAAGGATAAGAAAAATATTTATAAAAAAAAAAAATTATTCCTATTTCTGGACCAATAATTCTTGAACCTTAGACTTTAAGTCTCCGTTTCCTAAGAAGTTCTTTATTTTATCTGAATATTCGGGTAGTAACTGCAGAAAAGGTAAGATAGCTTTTGAAAGCGAGCTAAATGCTTCATCGCCGTTACCCATGATAAACATTTTATCAGGACTTAAGTTTTTAAAGATCTCAGGTAAAATATTAGTTAATTGAACCGCTAAGAACCTCTGATCGGCACTACTCATAGCATTCACTTGTTCTTGGAAACCTTCAGCTTGTGCAAGCATTTGCTGTCTAATGCTTTCAGCTTCACCTTCAGCTTGAGCAATTAATTTCTTCTTAATTGCAGAAGCTTGAGCGTCAGCTTCAATTACTAACTTTAGGCGTTCACCATCTGCTTCAATTTGTTTACGCTCTCGTTCTTTCTCAGCAATTGCGATTTCTTTTTCCTTCTTGCGTAATTCAATTTCTCTCTGAACCAATTGTTCTTGAGTGCCTATCTCGTTTTGTACTTGTAATTCTCTCAATCTAGATTCCTGTTCTGCGTTAGCTTTGGCGATTCTAGCTTTTTGATACTCAATTTGTTGCTTGAGAGCTTCCATGTTCTTTTTTAATTCAGTCTCTACGATTATAACTTCCAATATTTCGAAAGTTTCGATTAAAATACCCCAATCCGCTGATAATTCGTGTAAATCTTTTAGAACATGATCAATTATCTCCCTTCTTTCTCTAATGATTAATTCAAGTGGCATATTTGCACATATTGTTCTAATTACGGCTTCAGCAGCTCCCTTTAGAATCTTTTCAACATAATTTTCATCCCGCAAGTTCCATGAAACCGCACTAAACGCCTTCTCAGGATCAACGACTTTCCAAATAATCATTCCCACGAATTCAATATTTTGGTATTCCTTTGAAACTACTTGATCGTGGGCTTCTAAAATCGTTTGTATACTAGTCGTCGGAATAACAATATATTCGTCAATTAAAGGCAATAACCATATACGACCACCGAGCCCTGCTGATTTTACCTTACCATTTCTTAAGTGAATTACAAACTGATTTGTTTTAAATTTCCGATATCGCGCGGCCATAAATATTATGAATAAGAACGCTACTATAGCACAAGTCACTGCAATGCCGACAACCCATCCATTAATCTCTTGAAACAACATTTTTTTCTTAAAACCTCCTTTTTTTTGAATTTTTTTCTCTTTTTTTATTCCATTTTTTTATAAATTTTAATTGTCATCAATATACTAACCCACTAGGCTAGCTAATATCCAAATAATCAAAATAATACCTATAATAATAACGCTGTTTATCAAAATAACATAAGCCAAAGTAGACTTTTTGTTAATTTTCTTTTGAAACTTTTTAGTATTTACATCTTTACCATGAAAATAGAGCCAGTTATATTTTTTCTCTTCCATTTCTCTTTCACTCACGCTCATTTCTTTATTTTTCACCTTTTTTTTTAATTATATTTTTATTAGGAGCTACCCTCACTTTGTTATCTTTAATTGCTACAATATAAACTTTCATGCCTCTCTCAAAATAAGATGGATCGTTATAAGGCATAACATGAAGCTTCTCGTATTTCATAGGGGTTGTTGAATTTATTCTAATTACGCCTCCTCTCTCATCAATAGGTAATATAACCTCTCCCTCTTTTCCTATTAAATTTTGCGTTGAGGATATTTTATAATACTCCGATTTCGCAATATATTTCCAAGCTGCATTAAGATATTTTGAAGAGATAAGCGCAATACTTGGTGATCCTATGAACATAATAAACTTTAAGGCTTCAATGGTGATTATATAGTAAAGCGAGATTCCTGAAATGCCGAACACTAAGAGAAACGCAGACGCCAATAGCATAATTGGAGCAGGGCTAGTTGTAGTGCCAAATATATCAGTATCTACATCTATATCGGCATCTACATCAATATCAAT
>JAEOTS010000178.1 GCA_016839745.1 Promethearchaeota archaeon | reverse complement strand
GATTTTTCTTCGCTCTCTATAGACCCCTCTAAAAGAATGAAAAATTTGATAGTAACAATGGGTATGACATTTCGATATTCTCTAAAATTTGGCGTAGTCTATGCTTCATCTTCAAATTTGGAAGGTATTGCAGCCTGGCTCCCCCATGACAAAGTTAAAATCCCTATTTGGCAATACGTGCGATTAGGAATGCTCCCCGTCATAATTAGAGTTGGAAAAGATGTAAGAAATCAACTTTTACACTACGATAAGCTAGCAAAAAACAAACACAAGGAATATGCGGATTTTCCCCATTTATATCTTTACAATATTGCCGTTGACCCAAAGCATCAAGGAAAAGGATGGACTAGTGTTTTATTGAATCCCATGCTCGCTAAAGCCGATAAAGAACGATTACCTTGTTATTTGGAAAGCCCAGAAAGAAATGTTTCATTATACGAACATTTTGGTTTTGAAGTTCTCGAACACATATCTTTACCTGAAGATGACAACGATATTTGGTTAATGATGAGATATAATAAATAATCCATTTTCTATGTACGTGAAAATTTATACTAAAAATTTAAAACAGGCAAGAAAATTATTCCATTTTATAAATTTTTTATTTAAATTTTATTCCTTCTTCAAGTGCTTTCTGATTTAAGGCTGATAGATCTTTTCTAAAATGCTGACTTATGGCTTCTTTTATATCTTCTTCACTAATTGGCAAAAATCTTAAAATGTACCCTAAAATAATCGTATTAATAATTTGTATATTAGTAAATTTTGTGATGATTTGCATTACTGGAACAAATTTAATATGGTCTGAATTCTCATTTAGGACTTTTAGTAAATATTCTTTTGAAGGATATTCGCTACTTTGAGATTTCTTCTCATAATTTGCTATGATTAACTTTGAACTTCGATCTGGTTTTGCAAATTCTAACACATCTAAAATACAAGCTTTTTCGGTTGCAATTATCATATCTGCTGATCCTATAATAGGTATAGGAGCTGCGATATTTTCTCCAAAACGAAGGAAACAGGTTACCTTCCCACCTCTCTGACTTAGACCGTGTTTCTCGGAACTTATTACTTTATACCCTGATCGCATCAAACTATCTCCTGAAATTTGTAAGAACCTAATTAAACCTTGTCCACCTAAACCGGTAATTACAATTGTATAGCTCTTAGTACTCGTTGCTATCTCCTCTTAGTATTGCGCTGGTTGGACATATTTCCTCACAGATGCCACAACCTAAGCACTCATTTGAATTGATATGAGCTTTATCGCCTTTTTGGTTTAACGCGGAACAGTAAAATTGATTATAGCACTTACTGCAATTGGTACATAGTCCCTCATCTACATAGCTTACTTCTAATGTGCTTCTTTGGTTATATTTTTGGATACATTCGTCTTCAATTACAATAACATGTATATCCCTTTTTTCTAAGACATCACGACCTTTTTCATAAATTATTTCTTTCAATCTGTCAGGATATTTTACCTCGTTCCGTTCTCGACGTTTTACTACACTGATATTAGCTCCAGTACCTTGTAAAAAGTTTTCTAAATCTATTTGCTTTTTAAAACTTCCCTCCTGATAGTAGCGAATGTCACTTCCTGGATGGGGTTGTTGCCCTGTCATACCAATCCAACCATTATCTAGTATCAGTACTAAAATTGGGGCTTTATTGTGAACCCCGTTTAATAGTGCTGGTATTCCAGAATGAAAAAAAGTCCCATCTCCAATAATTGCAATATTTAAGCTATCGTCAGTATGAGCAACTCCTTGAGCTAGAGCGATACTCGATCCCATACAGTACTTCACGTTAGCAAAAGAATATGGTGGGAACGATAGAAGTGTATAGCACCCAATATCTTGATAAAAATAAACTTCTTTTCCCAAGTCCGATTTCAATTTCTTGACCGCTTTCTTTAAAGCATATCCAATCGTACCGTATGGACAGCCAGGACATAATACGGGCTTCCTTCTAACTGTTTCATAATGTTTTTTATCAATTTGACTTAAATTTATTTTTGGTGCTATATCAGTTATTTTTATTAGAGCAAGAGCTACTTCAGTCGGATTTAATTCTCCAACAAAACTCAATAATGAACTTTCTTTTGAATAGGAGAATGGATCTTTTCCATGTATTTTCGTTTGAATTCCGTTCTTCTGAGCAATTGCTAGAACTTCTGTTTCTATGTACGCGTCATTTTCTTCTACAACTAATACCTGTTTAAAGTGTTTAAGGAATTTAAGGACTTTTTTCTTAGGAAGAGGATTTATAAAGCCAAGTTTTAGTATAGGTGCTTTTAGGTTAAGAAACTCTAGAGCTTCAAGTACATGACTATAGGATACACCACTTGTAATAATTCCTAAATCGAAATCATTTGACATTTTTTCGTATTCGATCTTATTTATAGGACTATTCTCTGACAGTGCTAATGCTCGGTTCATCCTATTATATATCTGATCTCGTTTCAAATCTAAAAAATATAGTCTTGACGCAACATTTACTTCAGGCGATAAATCAAAACTTTCATCCATTTCAGAATGTTTAATTTCACCTATTTTAACATTACTTCTTGCATGGGCTACCATTGTTACCAACCGTAAAATAACGGGAATTTTTAACTCCTCTGAAATTTCGAATGCATGTTTAGTATACTCCAAACATTCTTGAGGATTACTAGGTTCCAGAGCGGGTATTTTAAATAGCTTCAAGTAATGTCTTGTGTCCATTTCGACCGCACTTGAATACTGTTGAGGATCATCGGCAACTAAAACTACCATAGCGGAATTCTTATTTTTAGGACGAGTAATAGCAAGAGCGAAGAAGGCATCTGAAGCGACATTCAATCCTACATTTTTCATACCGACCATACTTTTCGCCCCTCGTGCATAAGCAGCGCCCGCGACTTCAACCGCCACTTTTTCATTAATGCTACTTTCTACCCAATTCAAACCTGCCTCTTTAAATAGTTTCGTAAATATTTCTCCTACTTCAGAGCTGGGAGTACCGGGATAATATGTGTAAACATTTATACTACTTTCTAATGCACCACGAGCAACGGCCTCGTTCCCTAGAAGAAAGAGTTCTCCACCCGATTTACTTTTTAAAATTTTGAGATAACCCATTATAGTGTGAAATTATGTCATTATTAAACTGATATATTACTAATGATGGTCAAGTTAATGTTATTTTCCAAATGCTTAAAACTTTGATCCAGAAAAAAAAAAAGAAAAAAAAATAAAATTAGATGATTTTAAAGAATACTTCTTAGAAAGCTTTTTTTTAATTCTCCCCGGAATAGAATAAGTTTATATCAAAAAATAATAATATTCCACCTACAAAACCTATAATTGCGAGAAGCCAAAATGTAAGAGGAGCAAAAAAGCAACTAATAGATGGATAAACCACAATTACATTTACGAGAATAAATACTAATCCTACTACAAATAGAATTAAACCATATATTTTTTTCCGTTCCATTTTTTTTCACATTCAAAGCTATTTTTATTCATTAATATTTAAAAAGAAAAAAAAAAAGAAAAATTTAGTTTAGATAATTTCAAAGATACTTAAAGCCAATCACTCATCGTTCCCAATAATTCTTGATTTAAATGCGGGAATCAAGAGTGAAATTACGAGTGCCGTTCCTAATATTCCTGCGAGTAAGAAATCGTTTGTTCTGGGTATCGGGATATTTCTTATAATATGAGTCAAGAAATTAGCCATTGCTACTGCGATCCCCCCAATTACTCCAAAATTCCAACCAAGAGTTCTTCTCTTAATATTACTATTTGCTAATAATGGTATAGCGAATATAAACATTAAAATCGCAATTATGTTTAAGGGTGCTTCAAATCCATAAACCCCAATTTCTGGATTAGTCAATAATGGTGCATCTGGATTGTCAAATATTCCTTTTATACCATGCATTATTAGAACATTAATTTGACCAGCTGTAACTCCCAATAAACCAAAAACTACAACACGGGCAACTTTTGTTAGAGTGTCTCCCCTTTGTACCAAGACTACTATGAAATATGAAATTAATCCTGACACGATAATAAAAATGGCTGGTGGAGGTGTTCCTGGAACATGAACCAAAAACGGTAAGGTGTTTAATACCCCAAAAATTGTCGGTAACGAGATGCAACTAAGCGCAATTGGATAGCTCCAAGATTCTCCCTTCCAAATCTTGAAAGATATAACAACAAGAGTAATTCCGGCAACAACACTTACCCCTCGTTGAGCAAAAAACCATGTCGTAATAAAACCGGGTGAAAGAGTGAGGTGTGGATCCACAGGAATAAGTGCAACAATGGTTTGTGTCAATATCTGGTAGGTGGTCTCTATAAGTAGTGGGGCAACTATTGCAGCAAATAGTCCATAGGCTATGGCTACTATTGCAATTATGTGATACGCTCTTTTAGAAATTCGTTCATCATTCATTTTTTATCTCCTTTTTTTGATTTTTTTTATTGGAAGCAAGATTGAGATTAAGTATGAAAATCTAATCTTTCTTGCTTAATCGTAATTTAATTGAGTGATATATAAAAATAGTATCGAACATGTTCGATTTTATAGAAGTCTCTCAAAATCATATTTACAATTTTCTTATAAATTCCTTATTCAAAAAGATAACACATCAAAGATGTTTTCGAACCATGAAAAATTTATTAATCTAAAAGATTTATTTTATAGTGATGGAAGAAAACAAACCGAGTTTAGCTTGGATCGAAATTAAAACTCCAAAACAAAAATGGGTTTCAAAAATTTTCAGTAAATATCGCGATGTTGAAATTATTATATTAAACTTCTTACCTTACGATTTTGAAGATTTTATAGCCAACGCAATAATCCTAATTCACCATTACAAAATTGAAGAGATTATAGAGGATATTAAAACACATCCATCAGTTTTAGAATTTACTATACTAGAAAGGTTTGAAAATCGAGCTAAAATTAACATCAAAACAGAAGACCCTTATTTACTATATGCTATAATTAAAAATGGAATTCTGATAGATTTTCCCGTCAGACTATCTGAAGGAGTAGCAATTTGGAAATTAATAGCAACGAGAAAAAGAATTAACGATTTACTGCTACAATTTGAAGAGAGAGGTATCGATTTTTCCTTACTCCGAATTTTGAATTCAGATTATAGCATCGATGATAATGAAAATAAATTAAATCCAGAGGAATCTCAAGTAATACGCAAGGCAATCAAATTAGGATTTTTCGATATACCACGAAAGATTTCTTTAGAAGAACTAGCAAATGAACTGGGCAAATCTAAATCGGCACTTTCGGTAAGGTTAAGAAAGATAATTAAAAAGAAAGTGTTATTTGAAAGTTAGATACCCTTTTCTATTAAGAATAATTAATTATGATATAAATTAAGGAGGTATTTCTATTGGTAAAATTCAAAAGAGGTCACCTTTTTTATCCTATAATTCCTATCCATAAAGTTTTAGAAAATACGGCTGAAAGATTTCCTGAAAAACTAGCTTTTCTTTACCCTATGGAACTGACTTTCAAACAGTTTAAGGAGCAAGTAGATATATTCGCTACAGCATTGAAAAACTTAGACGTGAAAAAAGGGGATAGGGTTGCTTTATATGCTCCCAATTCAATCCAATGGGAAATTGCGTTTTATGGTTTAGAGAAAGCGGGAGCAACTTTGGTTCCTATGAATCCCTTATTCAAAGAAACTGAAGTTAAATACGAAGCAAACGACTCTGGAGCGGAATTAATCGTTATTTTTCAGCCATTATACTCAACCTTAGCAGCAATCAAAGATAAAACAAACATCAAAACAATAATAGTAATCGAATTAGAAGAGAATAAAGAGAATTTTGAAATGCCGGAGGGAGCCATTGGATGGTCAGAACTAATGAAAAGTACAAAATCGGATCCTCCAGAATATGAATTCAATCCTAAAGAAGATCTTGCGGCATTGGTATATACCAGTGGAACCACAGGTTTACCAAAGGGAACAATGCTAACGCACTACAATATGGTTTCAAATGTAGCCCAAGCAAGTCCAATGTTTGAGCTAAGTGAATTTGATATCGCCATGACTGTACTTCCTCTTTACCATATATATGGTCTTAATGTGTGTATGAACCAAGCGATTTGGTTAGGTGCATCACAGGTTGTAACACCTCGATTCGATGTGAAAGAGTTCTGTGAGTTGTTAGAAAAATATAGAGTTACGTACAGCTTATGTGTACCCCCAATATTCCTCGCAGTAGTTAGACACCTCGAAGAGCCAGGAGTTAAAGGATACGATTGGGAGGATCTTAAAGTCGTTAATAATGGTGGCGCTCCTATCCCGCTCGAACTTCTTGATAAATTTTATGAATTAGCAAAAAAGAATTGTAACGCTAAAAATGTGACCATCCAGCATGGGTGGGGATTAACCGAAGCTTCCCCAGTAGTTGCCGTGAATCCTATGTCTCGCCCTAAAATGGAATCTCAAGGAACTTTAATTCCAGATACTTTTCATAAGATTATTGACTTAGAAACTGGAGAAGAACTACCAAATCGCGGAGATGTTGGTGAGCTAGTTATAAAGGGACCTCAAGTTATGAAAGGGTATTGGAACCGCCCAGAGGCTACTGAAAGTGCCTTTTGGACTGATCCTAAAACCGGTGAAAAATGGTTAAGAACCGGCGATATGGCGTACATAGACGAAGAGGAATACGAGCATCTCCTTGATCGTATCAAGGAAATGATTAAATACAAGGGTTGGAGTATTGCACCGGCTGAACTTGAAGACTTACTCTTTAAAAATCCTCATGTTTCTGACGCCGCAGTTATAGGTAAACCTTCAAAAGAACTAGATGTTGGTGAAATTCCAAAAGCTTTCATCATTTTAAAACCGGAGTCCAAAGGAAAATTGTCAGAACAAGAAATTATGAATTGGGTCGCTGAAAGAATTTCTGCGTATAAAAAGATTAGAGAAGTTGAGTTCGTTGATGACATCCCAAAATCGGGTTCAGGGAAGATTTTAAGAAGAGAACTAGTCAAACTAGAAAAAGAAAGACTTGGTATAAAATAAAAAGAATTTATTTAGCATTAGGATCGTTTTGCATAATTCCGGACATAACACCTTCAGAATCTTTAAAGTAAGCTAACCAACCCACTCTAGGTACAGCGTGCTTCGGT
>JAEOTS010000177.1 GCA_016839745.1 Promethearchaeota archaeon | reverse complement strand
TTTGGGTTAAACGGCATACAACCATGCATACGCCTGGGTCCATGATGCCTGTCATCACACATTACTTTTTACCTCTTTTCTTTAATTTTTTTTATTTTGGTGGTGAAAACTAAGATTTTTTGAAATTTTCATAATCGTCGTCGTCAACAATTTCTATAGTTTTTGTATTCTCTTTTCGTTTACTTTTTAAATCATTTAATACTCCTTCAAAATGTGAGATTCTTCTATCAATGTGTTCCAACCTTTTTGCAATCCTGCTTTTAGAAAAATTCAATTCACCTAGTATTCTTTTCACGCGTTCAATGTTCGCTATAGAATAATCTTCCTCATTTATGTTTCGATGTGGATGTTCTCGGTGATAGGGAAAGCACGACATCATGTTGTGAATGCTATCTTCGTTAGGAATCCAAGTCTGAACAATTGTTCTAAGGTATTCTCCAAGGGTGTTGATGCTTGGTTCTAAATTGTTTTTGAGAACTTCTTTTAATCTTTTTTGTCCTGATTCTGTTATTCGATATAATTTGATATTTCGATTGTTTTTGAGTATTACTTCCATTTCAATAAAATTTCTCTTAACTAATCTGTTTAGCAAAGGATAAATGGTACCTGGAGAAGCGTGCCAAAGTTTATTGAATTTTTCGTTGATTATTCTAGCGAGATCATATCCCGAGATACCATCGTAGTTTTCAATAATAGAAAGTACTAAGATATCTAAACCTGAAAAGATCCCGCCTTCATGACCGCTAAAACGCTTACCAAAAAACATTTTTAATTTTCACCAAATTTTTGTTCGATTCCTAATATATCTAAAATCGAACATTATTATAGTAATAGTAAAACACCTATTTAAATGTATTCGATTTCGGATATATTGATTCTCAAGATGAAACTAACTTACATTATAAAAAATAATAAAAACAATTTTAAAAGAAACATCAGAATTACATAAAAGACAGTAATTTTCTGTCTTATTACAAATAACACTTATTAAAATAAGGGAATTTAAAACATGTTATCTGATGTAATTTCAAAAGATGAAGATAAAGTTCAGAAATAATTTTAATATTCCAAAAATTACTATTTCTATAAAGAGATAATGAAACCTTATTTAATTAGAGAACCAAATAATAATGAACTTTACGAGGCTTTAATAATACTTTATCGATCCTTTGGTAGATTAGTTCCTTCTGATATAGATGGTCAGGTAAAGTTACTGATTAACTTAATTAACTCAAAAATTGCTAAATTCCTTATTGCAGAGAAAAATAAAAAGATATTTGGATTAGGGGCTATATTTATTTTCCAAGATGTGTGTAGTATAGGATATATGGGAGTATTACCCGAGTTTAGGCGTAATGGAGTAGGAACAGCGATTTTTAGTAAATTAATAAAAACGGCTAAAATGATAGGTTGTAAAACTTTTTTGCTCTACGCATCAAAATTTGGTGAACCTATTTATCATAAATTTGGCTTTCGGAGTAATTATATTACGACCGTGTATGATTTGCCTAGCACAATACCAGAAATACAAATTCTAAGTGAAAATGTTAAGATTGTTAAAAATCTTCCTGAATGGGCTGCTAAAATTGACAGAACTGCTATAGGATTTGACAGGCGTGAATTTATAAAGATAAAATTGAGTCATGGATCGAAATTAATTACTGTTGATAAAGAGGGTTATGCTTTAATCTCTGGACTAAGGTTAGGACCAATAATTGCTAAAAACTTACATGGTGCAGTGGATCTCATTAAAAGGGGTATAACACTAGGAGCTAATCATATAATAGTCCCAAAACATTCGAAATTCCCTTATAAATTAATTGAATTGATTGAACTAACTGAAAGAGAAAGTGAAGCAAACCTAAAAATGATTTATGGAAAAAATATTTTACAAAAATTGGATTATTTCTATGCTCTCGGTACTTATGCTAAAGGTTGAGTATCTATTTTTCTAAAATCTCTTTATACACTTCGTTCCAATCATAAACTCTATAGACATTCTTATCGCAAACTGAATCTTGGTTCCAAGGTTGGTCATACAACAACAAAATTCTGTTTTTTAACTGTTTCATTGGTTCTACCAAGTTAGGGTTGTCATCAATGTAAAGATCATAATTTTGTTTTAATTTAATATCGTAAGGTTTATGGTGTAATAAAATTAGTTCAGTATACTGAATCCCTTCCCTTACATTATGAAAATTTAATTTATTTACAATTGAAGAACGATACTCAGGCAATCGGGCAGAAACAATGTCTACATCATATAGTTCATGTAATTTCTTCATAATTTTCGGAGCATTTTCATCTATAAATGGAACATTCATAGAGTCGGCGTATATCTCGTAGAAGATATTAAATGCCTTCTCTTCGGTAATGTTCCAATCCTTGAAAAACTCCCAGTTAGTTATGTCTTTTTTTTGATATTTAGTACCATATCTTTTGTTATAAATTTCGCAATATCTTACGATAATATCAAGCAAAACACCGTCAATGTCGATAGCAATTTTCATTATATTTCATTTGGCGATAATATTATAAATATCTTTAGATGGTGATAACATACTTAAAATTTTAGCATGAATTTTTTTTAAAAATGCACTATTAAACATTTAAAAATTTTAATCTTTTTCAAGAAAATGAATTTTAATTAAATTTTGTTCAGATTTCTTAAATCTGATTGAAATTTTGAACTGATTTTGTCAGTAAAAATGAAATTTTATAGATTTCGATCGATAAATTTATATAGCCACGTTTATACTATATACATAAGCATGGGAATACGATCCCACTAAAATTAATTTAGAAGGTGATGATTTAAAACCTAAAATATAGTAAACAATATAAATCAGCCAAATCCTCTGCTATTAATTGAAAACATAGAAATAACACTAATATCCCATCTTTTTTTTACCTTCTTCTCAATATTTTTTTAGTAATATTAAATTATTTTTTATGTTTACTACCATTTAGGTGTTAATTTATTGGATTCTGTTAAGGGAATACTATCTGATATAGATGGGACTCTCTATTTCAAAGGCAAACCAATTCCCGGTGCGATTGAAACTATCGACCAATTACGTGAAAAAGAAATAAAACTGTTATTTTTTACTAACACGGATAGTAAAACGCCTCAAAATATCTATAAATTACTTAAAGAATATGGTTTTAAGTTAAATGAAGGAGAAATTTTTACCCCACTTGTCGCTTTAAAGGAATTCCTATATGATAAGTTAGATAGTAAGGTCTACTTAGTAGCTACCAAGGAAGTTCAAGACGAGTTTAAAGATTTTCATCAAATAAAAAAGGATGAAGTGCCCGATTTTGTGATTATTAGCGATTTTCACGACAATTGGGATGTTAACAGGCTCAATAACGCTTTTAAATATGTTATTAAATATAATGCGAAGCTACTTGGAACGCAAGGAAATAAATATTATCTTGATGTGTATGGAGAACCGGTTATAGATACTGGATCATTTGTCCAAATGATTGCTTTAGCTGCAAATGTTTCACCTATAATATTTGGAAAACCTTCTAGAGAATATTTTATACAGGCTTTGAATAGAATTGATTTACCAGCGAGTAGCGTTGTTGTAATTGGAGATGATATAGAATCGGATATTAAGGGCGCTCATAATGCTAATCTGCGAGGATTACTTGTTAAAACGGGCAAAGGTCAATTCTATAAGGCCTCAGAGAAAGATGTAAAACCATATAAGATTATGGATTCGATAAATTCTATTCTGGAATTGCTATAAATCAATTATAAAGCTTAATGATAACATTATTAAGAATTAGAATTATGATTTTCTCCAGAAGAGCCATTTGAACCATTATTTTTATTAATCTTATATTGATCCTTAATTTCATCTAGATTTACAGTAATGAGAGTGTGTAAATGATGCTTCCTCTCGAAAAACTCAATCTTACTTTGATTTAAAGGATTACTTGCATGGATGACCACATATTCCTTACATTTTATGCATGCTCGAGCTCTCATAATTCTTATTATAAATATTCTCTAAACTTAATATTTAGGAAAAATGTAGAATATATCTAAATTTCGCTTATTTTTTAATGTTGTTCGTGATATTCGAACAAATTATGATGTCGTAAACCGATTATATTTCCATAAGATTAGGTATTGTTGAATCGTACAATTTTTTCATTTTAATAACATCAAGCTTAAAATTTTGATTCAGACCTTTAATATTGATTTCTGGTTTACTTGTTAATACTCCTATCTTTTTAACAGTGACATTGAATTTTTCAGCTAGATCTAAGATTTTGTCGTAATTTTTTGGAATTGTTTCGATAACAAATCTCCCAACAGTCTCACTGAATAATAACTCATCGTCCCTTAAATCGTTAACATTATAACCCGTTAAATCTATATCTGCTCCAATCTTATTTTTAAAACACATTTCAGCTATCGTCACTATAAAACCACCTTTGTTTACGTCGTGATTGGCTTTAACCAACTTTTTTCGGTATAATTCGAATAATAAATTCCATCGTGCTTGGATTTTTTCCTCATCAATTTTTGGGGGTATTCCCCCTTCAAGCCCATGAATAACCGAATGATACTCTGAACCTCCTAATTCAGCTTCAGTTTCACCTAGGATAAGAACATCGTTTCCGCTTTCTTTAAATGGAAGCGTAATTATGTTTTCAACGCCATTAATTATTCCAACGATCATAATTTGAGGAGTTGCTTTTATTGCTGTTTTTGAAACCTCATCCTCGTTATAAAAAGAAACATTTCCACCAACTATCGGAATTCTTAAAGTCCTACAAAAGTCGTTCATTCCTTCAACAGCTTTAGAAAAGTACCAAAACGATTCGGGTATCTCGGGATTTCCAAAATTACAGCAATTAACCATTGCCATTGGTTTTCCTCCGTTGGCAATGACATTTCCGCAGATCTCTACTAATCCTCCCTTAGCACCTTCGTAAGGATCTAAATAGCAGTGTTTTGAATTTACTCCAACACTAGCGGCTATAAATTTATTAGTACCTATTATTCGTAAAACTCCAGAATCTCCTTCACCACATTTCACAACTGATCTTACCCCAACCTCGTGGTCGTATTGCCGGTATACCCATTCTTTACTACATATATTTTCGGATGCAATTAATTTATCTATGATTTCTTTAAGACTAGTTGTCGGTTTTGGAGTTTTTTGAGCGAGTAATGTGTCTAAGTATTCTGGTCGCTTTTCAGCCCTTTTAAAAGTTGGTGATTCCGAAAGAGCTTTTGCAGGAAGACTTACTACAAGTTCCTCTCCATCAAAAACTTTAAGAACTTTAGAATCGTCTGTTTTTCCTATGACAGCATGAGCCACTTCGTATTTTTTAAAAACATCAAGAACAGTTTCTAAGCCTTCAGGTTTTACGATGAAAGCCATTCGTTCTTGTGATTCAGAAAGCATAATCTCATAAGAAGTCATTCCAGGTTCTCCTGTAAACACTTTTCGTAAGGCAATGTTGGCTCCCGTGTTCCCATCTCCCGTTAATTCGCTCGTTGCACACGTTAATCCTCCTCCTCCTAAGTCTTTTAAACCCCTAACAAATCCAGTTTTCACAGCTTCTAAAGTAGCTTCAATTATCATCTTTTTTGTAAAAGGATCACCAATTTGAACTGCGGGTCTATCAGCTTCAGACATTTCAGTTAGAGTTCGAGAAGCAAAAGTAACTCCATGAATACCATCTCTCCCTGTAGAACCTCCCATTAAGATTATATAATCGCCAGGGTTATATGCTCTACTTGGTGCGTGTTTAAAATCTTCTATCGTGCCTAAACCTATGCACGCGACATTAACTATACAATTATTTTCAAAACTATCGTCAAATTCAACTTCGCCACCAATCGTAGGAATACCAGTACAGTTTCCATAATCTGCAATTCCTTTAACAACGTACTTAAACAACCATTGAGAGTGCGAGTTACCCGCTAAACGGCCAAACCTCAAGGGATCGAGCAAGGCAATTGGTCGAACGCCCATACAAAGAACATCACGTATGATACCACCAATCCCTGTAGCAGCACCATGATAGGGTTCTATTGCTGAAGGGTGATTGTGAGATTCAATGCGAAATGCTAATGCGTATCCATCCCCTATATCAATTACTCCCGCGTCTTCTCCAGGACCAGCTAAAACGTAGTCGTAGTTCGCCTCAGCATCTTCAAACAGTTTAAGTTTCGGACGAGACGACTTATACGAACAATGTTCGCTCCACATCACATCAAAACCACCTAGTTCAGTTATGGTAGGATCCCTATCTAGAAGTCCCTTAACTTTTTCGAATTCCTCCTTTGTCATTTCAACGCTTATATCTTCTCCGTTAAGATTTACTTTCGTCATTAAGTTAACCTCCGTTTTATAAATTCGATCATTGATTCAAAAAAGACTCTCCCATGAGTTGTCTGTTTAGGACTTAGAATGGATTCAGATGCGCGCTCAGGGTGTGGCATTAATCCCACACAATTTTGTTCAATATTACAGATTCCAGCAATATTTTCTAAAGAACCGTTCGGATTTGCTTCTGTTTTGAAACTACCGTCCTCAGTTGAATATTTAAACACTATTTGATCATTTTCCTCTAATTCCTTTATATTGTCAGTGTAATATCTTCCTTCTCCGTGGGCAATGGGAATTGCAAGCACATCGCCTTTATTCATTTTGTGAGTAAAAGCAGTCCGATCATTTATTACCTTAATGTTTACCCATTTACAAACAAACCTTAAAGATTCATTTTGTAATAAAGCTCCGGGAAGAAATTCTGCCTCAACTAGGATCTGAAATCCATTACATATACCTATAATGGGCCGACCGTCTTTCAACATGATTCGCGCCTCGTCCAACGCGGGGCTATGAGCTGCTATAATCCCAGCTCTTAAATAATCCCCAAAACTAAATCCCCCTGGCAGAACTACTCCATCAAAATTAGCTTCTTTAAAGTGGTTGTGCCAAATTAAACTCGTTTCGACTCCTATTACATCATTTAAAACGTGAACTGCGTCTAAATCACAATTTGCTCCAGGAAATTGAATAACGGCTATTTTAATAGTCATAATTTCTTCACATTTATAATGTTTAGATTCTGCGTAACTGGATTGAATATTCTTAAATCGTTACACATCTTCGTTACAATTTCCTTTGCGTTTTCTTCGTTATTTGCTAGCAAATTGATTCTTAGATATTGGCCAGAACGAACTTTGGATACTTCGTCGTACCCTTTTTTTGCGAGCAAATCCCTTTTTATAGTTTCAGCGACAGGATCACGAGCGGCGGGTTTATTCTCAAGTGAGATTTCTATAATATATTCTGTTTGCGCCATTTGTGAAAAAAAGGTGAGTAATAATTTTAATAGTTCTTATTAATTAATAAATAATTTTCATTAATGAAATGCGACAAAAATGGCATAGTTTTTATCTGTTAAAATTTAAAATAATCAACTGGAGATATTTTT
>JAEOTS010000030.1 GCA_016839745.1 Promethearchaeota archaeon | reverse complement strand
GATTAATTTTATTTGAATATATATGGTTAGAAAGATTTTCTAAATTCTTTTTGTCCGATTCTTTTAAATCAGATTCAAAATAATTATCAATTAATTTTAGAGCATTTTTATATGCTTCTAGCGCACCTTCGAGATTCTCACTTTCTCTTAATGCACTGCCTTTTTCAACCAAAATGTTTACCTTTAACGAATAAGTTTCATTTATAGAATTCTGAATTTTTTTAATCATTTCGTCCTCCAGATCTTCCATGTAAAACTCTTTTGCTGCATTTAAAGTGTCTCTAAGCATGCTAATAGCCTTATCAAACTCTTTTCTCTCTTTAACTGCAATACCCTGAAAGAGAGATTCTTCGATTTTCGTTTTGTTTATCAAATAGTTAATTTGATTTACTTCATAGTCTTTCATGTCTTTATCCTCGATTTTATCCGCAATTCTCACTGCTTCGTCAAAAGTGTCAAATGCAGAGTTGAAATCTCCATTATCGACAAAATTTCCTGCGGTTTCAATCATATCAATGATTTTAACGGAATATACTTGGTCTATCTGAGATTTAATATTTGAGGTCTCGTCAACACGCTCTTCTGGCTCTTTAACTCTCTCTTCAACAAAACTTAAAGCTTCTAAATACTTTTCAACAGCTTTATTGTATTTTTTTTGATTTTTAAACTCATTCCCTTCTTGCATGATGGAATTTAATTTCTTTAAGTCAGATTTCTTTACCATATTCTATTCGCCAATATAAATTATCAGAATTATTTCATTTTTAATATTAATCCTTAGAATTAATCTAAATTTTTTAAACTTTTCTTATAAGAGTTGAATCTAAAACATCATTTGGATTAAATGTATTAATATGTAGGTAAAGTTTTAAATTGGATTCATGCGAACTTTAATTAAAATAAGAAAAATTTAGGTAATTTTCAGTGATTGAAAAAAGCGTTGAAAGGAAAATCTTTTTTGGGGGACCTATTATAACCATAAATGATAAGCAACCAACGGTTGAAGCAATAGGTGTTATAGGAGAAAAAATCAATTTTGTGGGAAGTTTAGAAGATGTTAAAAATGGAATGGAAAACGATTATAATTTAGTTAATTTAAATGGAAACACTTTATTACCTGGATTTATTGATTGCCATCTTCACCCCATAATTTTTGCATTTTATTTATTAAATCCTGATTTAACCAACGTAAAAAGTCTTGAAGATTTAAAACAATTACTTAAAAACGCTTCCGAGACTAAGGGAGAAGATGAATTACTGGTAGGGTTTAATTTAAAGGAAGAAAATTTTGATAAACCAATTTTACCTAACAAGTGGGATTTAGATGATGCTTGCTCGACTATACCAATCTTTATTATGCGTTACGATGGACATATTGGGATAGCTAATTCTAAAGCATTAGAATTAGCAGGTATTACACATGATAGCATTGCTCCCGAAGGAGGAGAAATAAGAAAAAATGATAAAGGGGATTTAACGGGGATAATATCTGAAAAAGCCTTAGATTTAATATTATCAAAAATTTCATTTCCGGGACCGAAAGAAATCAAAGGTGCTGCAAAGCAAGCTTTCATAATTCTAGCTGAAAAAGGACTGACCTCCCTTCATGGCGTTATTAGCACGGATACAAAGGGAGAGTTTGGTGGAGCTGCCGCAGTTGAAATGTCCATATACAAAAGCTTGCTAGATAGTATTCCTCAAAATTGGTATGCTTTAATTAATACTGATAAACCGAAGAAATTAATACGATTAAAGAAACCTCCATTAGATGATTATTCTAGAGAAAGTAAATTTAAAATTAATTGTTTAAAACTATTTTTAGATGGTACATTTGGAGCAAAAACAGCCTGTATGCATGAACCATTTTCTGATGCCCCAAATATGTGTGGTTTTTGCGTTGTTGATGAACATGAGATCTATGAAAAAATGAAAATTGCTCATAACAACGGCTTTCAGATTTGTGTTCATGCGATTGGAGATAAAGGAAATCGGATTTTAGTTGATTTATATATAAAACTTTTAGAAGAATTTCCTAGAGAAAACCATAGACATAGAATTGAACACGCTTCCATGTTAACACAGGATGTAATACAAGATATGAAGAAATATGGAATAATAGCATCCTGCCAACCACCATTTTTAAATTCAGAGTATACTTGGTTAGAGAAAAGATTAGGAAAAGAACGTCTGAAGTACACTTACCCATTTAAATCTATTATAGATTCGGGGGTAATCTTAGCATCAGGTTCTGATTGTCCGATTGAGGACCCTAATCCCTTACTTGGTTTACATGCACTTATTAATCGAAATGGATTAATAATTGAGGAATGCATATCTGTAGAGGAAGCTCTGAAAACCTACACTCTTAATGCTGCTTATGCTGCTTTTGAAGAAGATACTAAGGGAAGTATAGGAGTAGGAAAATTGGCTGATTTTGCGATATTGGATAGAAATCCACTAGAGACACCAAAGGATGAAATTAAGGAAATCAAAGTAGTAGAAACTATTATTAGGGGTAAAACGGTTTTTAAAAAAAAGATCTAGTGTGTTACTGTACGTCTAGTCTGTGAAATAAAGGTGTTCGTCAAAACCCGTTTCAGATATCAAATCTTGGCCTAATTTTTGAATAGCTTTTTTAGTGGGATTTTGTAATATGCGTCTACTAATATTAACCACTTTAGTTAATTTTGCATCCGAAAATTCGCGAACAATATTATCATATCTCGAAAAATCTATTCCTGCTGTATAAACTCCAGCACTGGAGTGATCTGCCGAGGATGAAACTTGCCAATGCTCTACTTTCAACTCAATTTTTGAAAGCAGTAAACTATCGGTAAGCCATTCAATGTACAAATTCATTCTTTTCGATTTTCTTTTAGTTGTTTTAAGCATTTTAAGCGCACGATTTAATCTATCGGGATGCATTTGTCTAAATACTTTCTCTTGAAGTTCGGATAGACTTTCTTTGACATAAGCTTTAATTTCTTCGAGAATTAAATCAACTTTTTGTGCTCTATCTTCAGTAATATCTTGATGAATATTTTTTATATGCTGAGCAATCGAGTCATCTAAATCTTGACTTTGATCAATTGAGGCTTCTTGATGACTTTGAGTCGATGATGGAGGTGAATGTTGTATTTCAGATGGCATGTTATAAATCTCTCTCTGCTGAATGTTGAACAATGCCTCTAATTTTGTAGGATCTCGCCTAACTTCGTTAAATCTCTCTTGAATTTCTTCTCTAGAATAGCCCATGTTCATTAAGTAAAAAGCCGCACTAGCTAATTGGTTTTCTAAAGCCTGAGAAGAATTATAACCTCCTGTTCCACCAAATTGTTCTCTTAATTGGTCGTCCGCGGCAACCATTATTTTTTCTTCGTTGATTTCATCTATTTTGAATGAATCTATTTTAGTAAGTATGTAATCTACTTGATCGCTACCTAAGTAACTTAAATTTCCAATAGGCCCAACCATGTATGATATTTTTTCCATTTTTTTTAACAGTTCAGCTACATCTTGTTGTGATTTACCTTTTGTAACTGTTAAAAAATGTTCTAAGAAGTTTTTGTTAAAACCTGCGACAATTTTTATGTTTTTCTCATCGAATTTATTAAGGTGATTGTTTAATCCCTCACCTTGATATTCTGGAGGGAGGTTGATGTTGTAGACTAAGACATTATCCAAAATCATGTAAACATAATCAGATTTATTCATATGCGCTCTGTACAATTATATATTCTAAGTTTATATTAATTTAATGTTAAATTCTCTAGGCAAACTTACTAAACTAATAAAATTAATAGAATAAATACTTTCCATTATCGAAATTATTGATATTTTTTTGCAATTTTTCTCGCAAAATTCATCTGTTCCATAGTCTCAAGACTACATGGTCTGAATTTTCGAACCCATTTTACAGGGTCCATGGTTTTAGGGATATATCCATTTTTTGCTCCCCACGCTACAATAAATTGCCCAGTTCTTCCGCATCCCGCTACACAATGAACTACAATTGATTCATTTTTCATACCGTGTTTTTCACAGATAGCTAAAAAAGTTTCAATTTGCTTTTCCGTAGCTAATGCATAATCAGGAATGTTAATATGATAATATTGAAACGATCCTTGAACTTCCTTCCGATTGTCAAATTCTGAACAATTTATAATAACAGCAATTCTTTCAACTTCGTATATTGTCCGTATTGGAGGATCTGGCCACCAACTTGCCGCTATTTTTCCTTTAACTATCCAAGTAAACGGCTCGGATTTATATGGCATTCCATCAGTAGGCCAGTAAGAAGGTCTCACCATAGTAATGCATTTAAGAATTAACTTAACTTGAAGCTTTATAATCTTTCAAAAGTATTAATAATTAATAAAATGTAAAACTTGTTGTAAATGGTTGATAAAAAAGATTTAAAACCCTTTGATTTAAGAAAGTATCCTATCGTTCCGTTAGTAGGAGTAGGGGTATTGTTAACCCGGGATAACTCTTTATTATTAGTAAAAAGGAAATTCGATCCTGATGCTGGGTATTGGGCCATTCCAGGTGGACACTTAGACCTCGGTGAAAGAGTAGAAATAGCAGCTGAAAGGGAAGCTTACGAAGAAACAGGGTTTATAGTGAAAGTTTCCAAATTAGCAGGTATTATTGATAAAATTATGTACGATGAGAGTGGTAAGGTTGAATACCACTATGTTTTAATTAATTATTTCGTAGAACAAATAGAGGGAGATCGAAACCAACAACCAGTACCAAATTCTGACGCATTAGATGCTAAATTCGTGCTTTTTGATGATTTAAAGAATTATACTTTAACAGAATCATTAATTGAGCTTTTAAAGCAATTAAAAATTGGTTATTAATTATAAAATCTTAGGTATGACTCCACCAGAAGTATAAACTTTAACTTGTAGAAGTATCAGAATAACAATTAGAACTAATAGTCATTTTTTCTTTTTATTTTTGCTCAAATGAGTCGTTTATGAAATTACTTATTTTTTCTATAGCACTTTTACTCTCAGGTGCAACGCTTGCAAATACAGGAAAAGCGTGTATCATATCCTCCCATATGTCTAGTGTCACTTCAACCCCTGCGAATGCAGCATACTCTGCTAAACGATTAGAGTCATCGAATAAAATTTCTGCTGTGCCGACCATGATAAATAGAGGGGGTAATCCTTGAAGATCTGCGCAAATTGGGGAAATAAAGGGATCCCTAGGATCATTTTCGCCAACATAAAGACTCGCAGCAAAATCCAAATTGTAAGGAGATGTAAAAGGATCGATCTTAGCTCTTTCTTTAAAAGTGTCACCCGTAAAGGCTAAATCTGCCCATGGAGAGATGCATACAACAGCTAAAGGTAAATCGATTTTTAGTTCTTTTAACTTTAATAGTGTGGCAACAGCCAATCCTCCCCCAGCTGATACTCCTACAATTACAATTTTTTTGGGAGAGAACTTCTTTTCTTCAATAAGCCAATTATAAGCTTTTACAGCATCTTCTAATGCTGCTGGAAAGGGGTGTTCAGGAGCGAGCCTATAATTTATATTAAGTAGTTGTGCTTTAGCTAGTCGAGAGATTAATACAGAGTGATATTTGGATGTCTCAACTGATCCTGCGATATAGGCACCTCCATGAAAAAATAAAACAATTCGGTCATTTTTAGATTCAGGAGTAATAAACAATTTACCTGATAACTCATCGATATCTATTTGTTCAGACTCTACATCGTCAGGAAATTTAATTCCTTCCGTCATAATTTCCAATCCTTTACGATGTTCCTCTACCCTTTTTTTGATTTCAAGATTTCTACCGTACCATAATCCCTTAATTACATATCCCATTTGCTTACTAACCATAAAAGATCCCCATTATACTTTTAACTATAAAAATTATTAATTTGTAATAAATATAGAGTTTGATAAGTCCTAATCGAATTGTTTTATTATTTATTAAACAAAAGAATATAATTATAATTTTATTATTTAATATAGAAAACTATTACTTTACGATATGTAAATGCTAATTGAATCGATAAAGGCTAACTAATTTGTCCACACTAATAAAAACTGCCAGAGAAGGAAAAGTTACTAAAGAGATGGAAATTGTAGCTCAAAAAGAGCGAGTTGATATAGAGTTTATCCGTAAAGGAATCGCTAAAGGAAGAATTGTCGTACCAAAATCTAACCAACGAGATACCGATCCTATAGGTATAGGTGAAGGATTACTAGTAAAAATCAATGCTAACATAGGTTCAAGTAAACGAGTATGCAATATTGAAGAAGAGTTAGAAAAAGCCAAGATCGCAGTGAAGTTTGGGGCGGACACAGTTATGGATTTAAGCACTGGTGTAACTGAAGAAGATGTTAATAACATTCGAAAACAGATATTAAACGAGATCAAAGTTCCAATAGGTACAGTTCCAATCTACCAATCCGCACTAAGAGCGTTAGAGACAAAAGGAGCTATTATAAATTTTGACGAAGACGATCTTTTTAATGTGGTGGAAGATCAAGCTAAAGAAGGAGTGGACTTCTTTACAATTCATGTTGGGGTGACTAAAGATCTTGTTAATTACTTAAAAGACCATCCGAGGACCATGGGAGTCGTATCTCGTGGTGGAACTTTTTTGGCCGCTTGGATTCTCGAAAACGATTTAGAAAATCCTTTTAATCGTAATTACGAATATCTATTAGATATGGCTAAGCAATATGATTTCACTCTATCTCTTGGAGATGGGATGAGGCCAGGTAGTATTTTTGATTCAACTGATTATGCACAGATTCAAGAACTTATTGAAATCTCTAAATTAGTAAAGCGAGCGTGGTCACAGAACGTACAAGTTATGGTTGAGGGCCCTGGGCATATACCTGCGAATGAAATTGAAAGAAACATTAAAATAATGAAGTCCTTATGCGATAACGCTCCATTTTATGTGTTAGGACCTCTAGTCACTGATATTGCTCCGGGATACGATCACCTCGTAAGCGCTATCGGTGGTGTGATGGCAGGATTAGCAGGTGCGGATTATCTCTGCTATGTTACTCCTTCTGAACACTTAGCATTGCCTAATAAGGAAGAAGTAAAAAGAGGTGTAATTGCTTCAAAAATCGCTGCCCATGCAGTAAACATAGCTAAGTATGGCAGAAAAGCATCAGATTGGGACTACAAAATGGATATGGCCCGAAAAAATCTCGATTGGGAAGGGATGATAAAGCATTCAATCGATCCAGAATTATCGCGGGAGATTCATTATCGAAATGGAAAGATTGATGATGATGTATGCAGTATGTGCGGGGAATTTTGCGCCATTAAGATTTTAAAGGACGCTCTTGACAAAAAAGCATCAAAGAAAATACTCTAATTGAAAATCGAATTTATTATTTTTTGAAGTTTATTTACTATATCTTCTGCATTTTTGCCAAACAATCTAATCATTGGTTCTTTTCCGATTGATCCTTTATCCCAAATTATATCTGGAATTCTCCCAATTTCTTTGATGCTCTTTTTAATTAACCATTGCATAGTAGATTCTTCCTCTACCATTATTTCTTTAGGTTGCTGTTCTCTAATTATTTCTTGAAATTCTAAATCTGTTTTTTCCTGAAGTGATTTAATCCAATCAGACTTATATTTCATGTTTAAAATAAAGTTAATGGAATTATCAAATTTTTTAGCTTCAAGTATTAATCGGGCGGTATGATTAGAAATACCGAATTTTATTTCGCCTGACGCTTTAGGATATTCATCTACGATTGTAATTCGTCCTTCAATTCCTGCTATTTCTTCTTTAGAAACTGCATTAGGGAGCGATCCCGAAATGTTCATTCTTACTTCTGGTATTAACATACTAAATTTTCTATTACTGGAAATAAAGTTATAAATCTCCTTGATTTGATTAACAACCTCGATGTGTTCCTGATCAAGCGTTAAATCTAATATCCTTCCCTCTTGGGGTAGTTTGATAAAATTAAGAAATCTATCGCCAAAAAACAGTTCTGCTTTTTCTATTGATTCTAGTAAAGTATTCCCTAGTGATAGATAAGCAGTAATGGCTGAAGAAAAAACACACCCAGTTCCGTGTACGTTTCCCTGGAGCGATAATTTTGGTTTTTTAAATATTTTAAAATTGAGATTCTCTTTACCGTTTGTTAATTTACTCACGCAAGCAAGGTCAAATATGCTATCATGATCAGTCCCTGCACTTTTAATAACAATTGCTTTCTGAATTTCGGAGATTCTTTGATCCACGTACATTTTTTTAATGATTGTTTCCGCTACATCTTTGAGGAGTTCTAAGTCATCTAAAGTTTTGTTTTTAAGTTCTTTATTGGCGTAATAACCTGCTTCTTCTAGATTTGGAGTTAGAACAGTTACTAAAGGAAAAAGGTTTCTTTCAATTTCCAGTTCAAAACCTTCACTCGATAGTCGTTCGCCAACGCTAGATATATTAACAGGATCTAAAACAGCGATTAACTTATAAGACAGAATCGAGTATTTTATTAAATCTAAGGATTTAATATCAGGTATCATCCCTATTTTCACATATTTGATGGGGTAAGCATTTAAAATCGCATCAAGTTGCTTGCCTAATTCCTCCGAAAGAGATTTAAATCCGTAGAATTCTGTGGCTGTTTGATACGTAATTGCGGTAATTGCCGAGAATGGGTGAACTCCAATTCGGTCAAAAGTTCTGATATCTGCCTGAATTCCGGCACCAGATGTAGGATCAGAACCCGCTATTGTTAAACAAAAAGGTTTCATAGTATAATATTAGTAAAAATAGAAGCTTATTTAACTCTTTCATACGCCCATTGTGCTTTATCATCTAAACCTAAGGCTTCGTATGCCTTTCCAAGGTAGAGAAATCCCTCGGGATAGTCGTATTTTTCTTTTACTAATTTAAATAACTGATTAATTGCCAGATCATAACGTCCTCTTATGTAATTAATCTTCCCTTTTAAAAATAAGATATCGTGTTCCCATTGGATTGAATTACTACCGTTATTATGCAAGTCTAATCGTGATAAGGCGTACTCGAATTCTTGTTCATTAATCAATATTTCGATAGATTCAAGAAATTTCAAAAAGGTTATTTTAGAAGCAACCTGTTCCATTTTTTTCATTTCTTCTTGCTTTAATTCATTCTCTATAGCAGCTTGTTTTTCTGTCTCTTTTTGATTAATAAATTCTTTAAATTGGTTGAGAACTTGATCTGGATACGGTTCTCTACAAAGAGGACAGTTTGAAGAATGAAGTAACCATTCTTTCAAACAATCGATGTGAGCGAGATGACCATTGGGGCAATCTTGGGAAGAATCTACTCCTTCAATAATACCCAAATGACAAATAATACATGTAGTCATATCAATCAGAAAACTATTTAATAAATTATAAAATAATCACTTTTAAGTATATGTTGTTTTTAATAATTCATTCTAATATATTCGTATTACTCACTAATCCATTATGACTTTAAACAAAAAACGGTTGTTTAACGAGCTTCTTACTAGATTTTTACTGAAGTATGAAGATGTAGATGCTCTTATTGTATCAGATCACGAAGGTTTTATCATAGCTGGTCAAAAAAGAGCGAGTGTCGATATGGAATTAGTATCGGTATTAACCGCTCTAATAAATCCAGTTCTAGAAAGAATAAGAGACGAGTTTGCTTTTAAAAAGTTTGGATCCGCGAGTTTTGACACAGAAGAAAATCGATTACTCTTTATTTCTATAGATGAAAACACAACTCTTAGCGTAGTATTAGATACAATGGCTTCTGTTGATAATGTTAGCCCCTATGCTTACTTTCTTGCAGAGAAAACAGCTCAAATTATTAACGCAAGCGAAGAAGATATTATTCAGGTTGATATACCTAACTTTGGAACGGAGATTGATACTATAAGCGACACAGGGAGAATAAAAGAACAGATTTATCAGATGCGTTTAGATTCGGGAGGAGTTTATAAATTTAAATTTATAATCGTAGGTGATAAAGCAGTAGGAAAATCATCAATAGTACGAAGATTTGTAGAAAACAAATTTTCTCTTGATTACCGCTCTACTCTTGGCTTAAATGTTCTTTCACATTCTATGAACTTTTATGGAAATGAAGTTAGTTTTTTACTTTGGGACCTTGGAGGGCAGGATTATTTCAAACGATTTAGAAAGACATATTATACCGGAACGCAAGCAGCGTTTATAGTTTTTGATGTTTGTGAACGAGTAACCTTCATAAATATAAAAAAATGGTATGAGGAACTTAAAGAATTTCTTGGAAATAAGAACATTCCCATAGTAATTGTAGGGAATAAGATCGATTTGTCTGATCTGAGAAGTGTTCAATATAAAGAAGGAATAGCGTTAGTTGACGAGCTCTCACAACAAAATAGTGATAGCGATTTTTCATATATTGAAACCAGCGCTTTAACGGGTGAGAATATTGGAGATGCATTTAGCTTAATAGCTTATCACTATATAACGAAGAGTAAAGAACGAGAGGAACAAAAACTTAAAGAAAATTTAATGATTCAGATTAATTCGATTTTAAACAAGAATAAGAATTTAGAGATCACGTTTATAACCGAAAATCCGTTTTGGAGCCCTGGGTTGCAAATCTTAAGTGAGGTTAATAGTTTATGTGATTGCGATAAATTAATAGATGACAAAGAAAGAAGATTGTATCAATACTCCAACGGATTGCTTGTAAAGAACTTTCTTTTTGATACTTTTGATGTTGCCAATTCTGATGGTGTTTTTGTCATCTTTGACGCGCGAAACAAGAAACATATCGACCCTAAGTGGAAGGAAGTTGTTATTAATATTATTAGAAATTTAAAAGAAAATAAAGTAATTCTGATTGGTATTAGGGTTTCTGACGAAATCGATTGGTCAGATATTATGGAACAATTTAATGTTAATGAATATTTGGAAGAAAAATTGGTCTCTCTCTTGTTTTTTAAGATAGGCCTTGAGTACCGATTGGAAATCTATGATGAACTTGATGTTATGTTTAGTACAATAATTAATTCGTAAAATTCAATGTAAAATTATACTCCAAAATCTAATATTTTTAAATAACTACTTTTAATAATAAGTTATCTTATATTTATGATAAGAAGAATTTCTTCTTGATCAAATCCCAGTTTGATGGTGTATTCCATTGTTAGTGAATAGAAAACGACTATTTGACGAGATTTTAAACAATTTTCTGGAAAGATTCTCTGATGTAGAAGCAATTATTATATCAGATGTCGAAGGTTTAGTTATTGCAGGGGAAAAAAGAAAGGATACTGAAAGTAACATAGAAATCGTATCGGTATTAACTACACTAATAAATCCCGTTTTAGAAAGAATAAGGAACGAGTTCAGCTTTAAGAAATTTGGAACGGCATCATTTGACACGGACGAACATCGATTACTTTTTATCACAATTGACGAAGAGAGAATTCTAAGTCTAATTTTTAATAGCATGGCATCAGTAGAAAAAGTTGCGCCCTATACGTACTTCTTAGCTGAAAAATCCGCTCAGATACTTAATTCTAGTGAGGGCGATACACTTCAATTAGCGATCCCCGATTTTGATTATGAAAAAGAAAGACACGAAAGACTAAAAGAATCAATTTGTCAATCTGCATTAGACGAATGCGTATCTTATTCCTTTAAATTCGTAATCGTAGGGAACCATGAGGTAGGGAAAACATCATTAATTCGTCAATTTGTAGAACGCAAGTTTTCTCGCGATTATCGAGCTACAATAGGTCTTAACATCTTTGCTCATAATTTTGACTTTCAAGGAAACGAATTAAGTGTTCAACTATGGGATATTGGAGCACAACAATACTTTAAACGCTTTCGTAGAATTTATTACAACGGTGCAGAAGCTGCGTTCATTGTTTTCGACATCACTAATAGGGAATCGTTTGAAGAAGTTAAAGATTGGTTTAAAGAACTCAATGAACTCATTGATGAATCAGATATTCCAATCATTCTTGTTGGGAATAAAGACGATTTAGCTGAACAAAGAGTGGTATCTATAGCTGAAGGAGAAGCATTAGCAAAATCACTATCAATAAGTGGTATAGAATACATTGAAACGAGCGCTCTGACGGGAAGCAATGTCAAAGACGCCTTTGAATTAATTGCTTACCATTATATTATAAAAAGTAAAAAAAAAGAAAAAGATCTTATAGAGAAAAGTTTAACAGAAGCAATTGTTTCGACTTTAAAAGAACTTGTAATACTAGAATTAACCTTTATTACAGAAAATTTAAACTGGAATCCCGGATTCCAGACGATCATCAATATCGATGGATTGGGTGAATTCTCGAAGTTAAAAGATAACCACAACGAGAAGTTATATCCCTACAAAAATGGATTGATAATTAGCGGCTACACATATGACGAGTTTACTCTCTCTAATTCAGATGGCGTTTTTATAATTTTTGACGCCCGAGAAAAGGAACATATTGATCCAAAATGGAAAGAGACTCTTATGAATGTCATCAGAAAGTTGAGGAAAAAACGCGCCGTTCTTATCGGGCTCCGAGTCTCCGACGATACGTACTATCCACAATTAATGGAAGAATTTGTTATCGATAAGGATTTAGAAGAGAAAGTTGTATCAGTTCTCTTTCTCAAAATCGGTTCAGATTACAGAGAAAAAATATACGATAATATTATACTCTTGTTAGATCTTATTGTTAACACGAGGAAACTCAAATAATTATTATTTAAGCTTTTAATCTTCTTTTTAATTTACTTGCGATTAAATCTCCCATTTCTATGGTTGAGAGCGTTTTTAAACTGTTACTTCTTATGTCTACGGTCCTTCCTTCTTGCAATGCCGCTTCTACTGCGTGATCGATTTCATTTCCTATTTCGAGTGAATTAAACGATTCTTCCATCATCAATTTTACGCTTAAAATGGTACCTATGGGATTAGCAATCCCTTTTCCAGCAATATCTGGTGCTGAACCATGAATTGGTTCATACATAGAAACCTTACCGGGATGAATGTTGCCACTTGAAGCCATTCCTAGGCTCCCAATTAAGAATGCTGCTTCGTCACTTATTATGTCACCAAACATATTACCAGTTACAACAGTTTGAAATTTAAAAGGTGCCCGAATGAGCCATTGGCAAAATGCGTCAATGTAAATATCTTCTATTTCTATTTTTGAATAGCTTTTACTCATCTCGTGAAATATACTTCTCCATAATTGGCTTGGCTTCAGAATATTTGCTTTATCAACGGAGGTGACTTTATTGTGCCCCTTTCTTTTAGCAAACTCAAAGGCAAACTTTATTATTCGCTCACAACCTTCTCTTGTGTAAAGCATTAGATTCTCGGCAGAATTTTCTTCCAACTTACCTATATTTTTATAGAGTCCTTCCGTGTTTTCTCGTACAAACGTAATATCTATTCCGTCTCCTATAAACTCGTCTTTTAAAGGACAGATCTCGCGGAGAACTTGATATAATTTTATAGGTCGTAAATTTACATATAAATCCAAACCTTGTCGAATCTTCAAGATAGCACTTTCTGCTATCCCAGGCTTTAAATCAGGTAAACCAATAGCACCAAATAGTAGAGCATCAGACTTTTTTATTGTTTCAAACGATTGTTCAGGAAGGTTAGTACCATATTTTTTCCACACTTCACCCCCCGCTGGGGCCTCTATAAATTCAAAATCAAATTCAGTAAAATCTGAAACGATTTTAAGGATATTAACTGCCTCATTCACAACTTCTGGACCGCATCCATCACCACGAGTGATTGCTATTGTTTTCTTCATACTAAATACACACTCTATTTTTAGAAATTTACTTAATATTTAGAATAGAAGATTTAAATATTATTCTTAATTCTTCTTGTTTAAACTTATTTTTAAGAGTAGTAATTATGTTGTCACCAGCTGATAGTTTTTTTGATATAAATAATAAGGAGCAAAAAGGAATTGGAATTAATCATCAAAGAACTAACGCCTGATTTACTTGAGGATTTCTTACATTTTTTTGATATTATCGCCTTTTCTGACAACCCTAAGTGGGGAGGATGCTACTGTCATTTTTATCATTTTGCTGGGAACATGGAACAGTGGGAAAAATGTACAAAAGAACACAATCGTAATGCAACGATAAATTTAATCAAGGAGAAATTAATGACGGGGCTTCTAGCTTTCGTAAATAATGAACCCGTAGGATGGTGCAATGTCAATTTTAAAGAGATATATGAAAAAACCCCTATTGTTAGTGAGCCTGAAGATAATCTAAAAGAAAAGATAGCTTCGGTAGTGTGTTTTCTAATAGCCCCTGCTTACAGAAAAAAAGGTGTCGCACGAAAACTCTTAAATCACGCTACAAAAACCCTAAAAGAACAAGGCTTCTCTTGGATTGAGGCTTATCCTAGAAAGGGTGAGCTATCAGATGCTCACAGCTATCACGGTCCAGTTTCTTTGTTTTCTTCTGAAGGTTTCTCAGTTGTAACAGAGGACGAGCATTTTTTACTGATGCGAAAACCTTTAGTTTAAAAGCATTAAATTCCCTTTTTTCTGATATTTTCTTCATAGTGAAATTTTCAAAAATCTGTATTTCACAGTGTTTAGTGATATTTCTATGGGATTTAACCGATCGAAACATTTATATATTTATTTCATTTTATGTAACATGGATGTTGTCAACCACAAGTTGACATCACGAAATTAACAAAAAAAAAAAAAAAAAAAGGAGGTAGAATGTATGTCAGATAAAGAAGAAATCGAGATTAAAAGTAAAGAAGAAGCACCAGAAGAAATAAAGGACGATAAAAAAACAAGGGAAATAACCGTGAGACGTGAAAGTCCATTTTCCTTATTTCAAGAAATGGATCGTTGGTTTGATGATGTTTTTGATAACTTTATATGGCCCTTTAACCGAAGGCGACACAACCCTTTTGACTTAGTAATCCGCGATATCGAACCTATCTTTCGAACCCCTTTAACAAATATCCATGAAACAGAAGATCAGTTTAACATCACAGCAGAGCTACCTGGAATTAACAAGGGTGATATTGAACTCACAATTCAAGATGGAAAGTTAGAAATTAAAGGTGAAAGTAAGGAAGAAAAAAGCGAAGAAGTAGAAGGAGAATCAGTTAGACGAGAGTTTCGTTCTTCCAAATACTATAGAGCTTTTAATTTACCAGAGTACATAGACGAGGATAGTATCGAAGCAAACTTAGAGAAAGGGATGCTAACAATCAAAATTCCTAAAATAAAACCACCTGAACCAGTTAGAAAAAAGATTGAGGTTTAATCTTAAGTTTTTTTATTATTCTTTATTTCTTATTCTATTCAACAATTTTATTTAATCTTTATTTATTTATATAGCTAATAAATAGATCCTTTTTAGAAATCTTTAACAAGAAATCCGTAATTTCAAATCTAGTTTAATATTATGATGAATTTAGTAGTATCGTATCTAAAATTAAAAATAAAAAAAAATCTCTCATCTAAGCGCTCAGTAGCACCTTTATCGCATTTCTTCTCTTACATCGCAATTTTGTCGATAAGGGTGATTTTATTAACCGAAACATATCCTATCGAAAAATTTCAACAACTTTTAAATATTTGAAAGAAGATATATAATATAATAAAGTTCAAAGTAAAATATATGGACTTTATAAAAAAATAAGTAAAAATTAAAAGTGGAGGAATAAAATAATGGCTAAAAAAGTATTTGCCTGGTCACCCGTTAGAAAGTTAATGAAAGATAACGGCGCTGAAATGGTCGCTCGTGAAGCTGTTGACGCATTAATCGACTATCTTGAAAAAGTCGCTAAAGGCGTAACAAACAAAGCTCTCGAAATGACTCGACACGCTGGTAGGAAGAAATTAACTGATAATGATATGGCTCTGGCAATGAAATTAATGTAGAATTAAAACTCAATTTTTATAATATTCTTTTTTTTTATTTTTTTGTATAAAATTATTTAAACTAAATTCTATAAAAAACTAAGTTCGAACCATCTCGAACTCTGTAATCATTAAATTAATAACAAATGGATTCTGGTTAATTTTATAAGAGTGATATCAAGTGACTCAAGAAGAAAATACTAGCAAGTTCTCTGGAAATATTAGGAAGTTCTATTTGTTCATATTCATTTTTGGGATTCACACAGTTCGGGGCGTTTACTTTCCATATATGACCGTATGGGGCGGTTTAACCTTTTTTGAAATGATGCTCCTACAGAGTTATTTTATGTTTATGATTTTTATTTTAGAAATTCCCTCAGGGGCAATCGCCGATTATTTGAGTAGGAAAACAGCCTTAGTGTTATCTGCAATATTTGTTATTGCAGCGGCATTTACTTATAGTATTTATCCAAATATCTTTCTATTCTTCTTAGCCGAAACATTTTGGGCTTTTAGTATAGCTCTTCATTCAGGAACCGACGAAGCGTTTATCTATAGCACCTTAAAAACAACAGGTGAAGAAGAAAAATTAACAAAGGTTTTAGGGAGAACTCATTTATTACATTTAATCGCAAATGTTATATCTGCACCTTTAGGCTCTATAATTGCCGAATTTGTCTCTTTACAGTTTACGATGACTTGTTTAGGATTGATTTATATTGGTTCTTTTATCACATCACTTACTTTTAAAGAACCGATATTTAAGCAAGAAGAAAAAACTAAAAGATACCTCACAATTTTAAAGGATGGTTTTAAAGAACTAAGAAAAAATAAAATCTTACGAATCCTTTGTTTTGATAGGCTACTCGTACAAATTTTTATACACCTCCTATTTTGGACCTATCAGCCATATCTAACTGCTGTCAACCTCCCTATAGTATTGTTTGGGTTTATTCTAGCAGCAATGAATGTATTTAACGCAATTTTTAATGAGTTAATTCCCAGATTCCTGAAAAAAGTTAATAACAAAAAGAATATGTTAATTACAATTAATGTCATCAACGGAATTGCTTATATTATATTAGGTTTTGCTGTTCTTCCTATTATCGGTATTTTAATGCTTTTTCTAATTGTTAGTTTTGGATATACCCGAGGGCTTATATACATAAATGGAATTAATAAACAAATTGAATCTGAAAATAGAGCTACCGTTCTTAGCACAATAAACATGTTTGGAAGCATTTCGATGGCTATTTTATATCCATTCGTTGGGCTAATTGTAGAATGGAACCTATTTATAATGTTTATAATAATTGGAGTTATGATATTGATACTCACTGCGTTTACAAGAGTTAAAAGCGAATACCTTTAATTTATTCCTTTTGTATTCTTCCTTTTCGTAGCTCTAAATGATTTATGAAGAATTATCAAACTGAAAATTGGTTAAAATTCAAGAAATAAAAAAAAAGTAAAGAAAAAAAATAAATAATTTTTAAATTTTCATTATCCTCCTGCAAGTGGAGGGAAAATCGCTACGATATCACCATTTTTGATTACTGTGTCTTTCTTTTGATGTGGGATGCCATTTATTAGAATTATCAATTTTGATTCTTTTGGAATGTTAAACATATCTAATATTGTGCTTACTGTACTTCCTAAAGCCAAGGTAATTACTTTCTTTGGTGGGGCAATACTCCTTAAATTAGCGAAAAATTTCACAGTCGTAGTAATCTCGTCTTGCTCAATCATCTTCATTTTTTGTAAAGTACCATTTGTATAATAGAGACATATTCTTTGGAAATAAGCCAACTCTATCACCGTCTTTTACTTTCTTATTAAATCCCGAATAAGTCCCATTCACAAAAAGGTGGCTGGTTTCCTCTTTTTCAATTGCAAATTTATCTAAAATATCAGCGATAGTTACGATTTCATTGCTTTCAATATGCATATTTAAGGGTAAGGAATTTGTAACATTAGATCCCTTAATTTTTTTTCGTAAGTCTCCAAAAATTTTCACTAAGATAGTCATATTTTAAGTTATTCGCCCCAAACTTTGTCTAATTCCTCGTCAGTAACACCAAAAACTTCATTGTGAGGTGGTAATGGCTCCTTTAGAAAAAATTCTGGTAGTCTATCGTGTTTTTCATTAAAACCTGCTGCCTTATTAAATTCTCTTTCCGTTTTTATGATTTGCAATCCGTAACCCGGGACATCTGCTACCGTAAGACTCGTTCCTAAAACCCCATTTAAAGTGTCAACGACACCCTCTAAGCCTTCAGGAATATCCAATACAGCAAAAGCAATGAAAAGACAATATCCTGTAGCATCAACGGCAGCAGTAGCAACTTGTAAGTTTCGCGATAATTCTGCTTTCTTAGTGTCTTTAGGATCTGCTGTTCCACCAACTCCCATAATTTCAGTAGCAATGGCATATCCCGCTGTGTGATCTGCTCCCATCGGTGTTGTTGCGTAAGTCACTCCTATTCCTTTTATTGCTCGTGGATCATATGCTGGTAAACCCTGTCCTTTAACAACAGGAACTCTGGTTACTCCAAATGCTTTGCCTACATATGCGGTACCATTAGCTAAAATTCTACCCAAAGGAGTTTTATTCTTAACTTCTTCCATTAATTTTAAGGCTCCTTCACCATTTCCAAATTCAGTTAACCCACCCTCCATTGCTACTCCAAGCAAATCTCCTGCCTCAATTGTATCCAAACCTAAATCGTTACACGCTCTATTTAATTCTCCAATGACATCTAAATCATAAATTCCACAATTTGGACCTAACGCCCATACACTTTCGTATTCTAATACCCCAACTGGGTCCGCTCCACCTGGTTTTGTCCACACTTCCGAACATTGGATTATACATCCTGGACTACAGAAATGAGGACGGACGCCTCCTCGCTTCTTAATTTCTTCTGCCTTTACTTCTCCAGACACTTTTTCTGATCTATCATCCTGACCTGCTGAAAAATTACGTTGTGGTAAACCGCCAGCCTCATTTATAATATTAACAAGTACACTTGTACCGAACGAGTTAAGACCCCCACCCGGCTTAGTTACATCGTGACTCGTTAAAGCATCTCGAAGCTTTCTAACACCCATATCAAAGGCTTCTTGGTTCAGGATTTCTACACCTGGTGCTCCAGTTTCGTCAACTATCATAAATTTTAATCCTTTTGAGGCCATAACAGCCCCAAGTCCGCCTCGTCCTGCGTATCGACTAGGTAATCCTTCAGGGTCGTTGAAACATATCCCCGAAGCAGCTCCCATTATTTCAGAAGCTATACCAACTCCACAAACGCCAACTTTATCTCCAAATTCATTAAACAAATCTTTATAAACATCATAGAGTCCTCTGTTTAACCACTTGTTGGCATTTATGAATTCAGCGCTATCCATTGTTATTTTTAATAGATAATAATCGTCTCCAGCGTGTTTTCCTTCGATTACAATCGCTGCTATTCTCATTCTCCCTAATTTTTGAGAGAAATTTGTTCCAGCGTTTGCCTCTTTAATGCCCCCTGTTAAAGGAGACTTCGCTCCGACCGAAATCCTTCCCGATGTTGGAGCTTTTGTGCCAGTCACCAAACCAGGAGCAAATACGAGTTTATTATTTGGACCTAATGGATGGCAAAGTGGATCAACTTCCTTCGCAACAATTGTAGATGTAAGAGCGCGTCCACCTAGAGCTACGAAATCTGCTGGTAAATCTTCAAATTTCGCTTCAAGTTTCGTCATATCTACTCTTAATATTCTTTTTGACATAATTTCACCTCTATTTTTAGGCATTTAATATATGTGATAGAAGATTATATAAATTTACGTTATGTAAATGTAAACCAAACGAAATAATGTGTAACCCAAACGACATACTTGTCAAAAGGGGATTAGCACTCGAAATTATAAAATAAGCAGGCCCGAGGGGATTTGTTCAAGAAGCGCGAAGTGCGTATTATATTGAACCCCCGATCTTCTGCTTTCTCCAATTATGTTATGTAGGAGGCAGCTGCGATATCCATGCTTCGCCACGAGCCTTTGATAAAAAAGTAGATACTATGATCTTAAAAACACAATAAAATAAAAAATTACAGATAATACTGTGATCTTTTTAAGTATGTTAGAATAAATAAACAAAAGGTTTTAATTCTGAACTTCAATTTAAATTATTATATTAGATTTTTTTGAAATATTTTTTTTTAGTGTTAAGAGAAATGGAAAGGAGAAATTACCAACAGGGTAGACCTAACAGACCTATAGATTATTTGAAGAATTCTATTAATAAGATCATACTGATAAAAGTTAAGCGAAATCGGTTGTTTAGAGGTATGCTTATGGGATTTGACGAGCATCTTAATCTCTATC
>JAEOTS010000176.1 GCA_016839745.1 Promethearchaeota archaeon | reverse complement strand
TTCTATAAATACTGAAAAATAACTTCGAAATCAGAGAAATCGAATGGTTTTAAGATATAACCATCAGCATTACTTTCTTCTAAATTTTTTTCTACTTCAGAGCCTGGGATGGCTGTCAACAAATAAACTGCTATATTTCGAAGGTTTTTATCTGATTTAATTTGTTTACAGATGGTGTATCCACTATAATCTGGTAAAATAATATCTAATAAAACCAACTTTGGAGGATTATTAGCCAATTCTTCTAAACCCTTTGTACCACTTACCACACCTTTACAGGTATAACCTTTACTTCCAAAATAACTCGTTAATAAACGAATTGTAGCTAAATCATCCTCAATTAGCAATATATCATACTGAGTAGTTTCCGTTTTAATATTATCTAATATATTGATAATCTTTTTCTCTAAGAGTAAGGACTGGTTAAAAATGTTCTGAACTGTATTAAAAACATCTTCCTCCATCTCATTTTTGTAATTCTCGATTAAGAGTTGGGAAAAACCTTTAATTGATGTTAACGGCTCCTTCAAAGCATGGGATATGTTAGTGAGAGTCTGATTATCCAATACATTCAAATTATCATTAGCTAAACCAGCTTTTTGCTGAATAAAGTAATTCACACTTTCTCTTATGAGTTTTGAAATAGTATTATACTTATCTTTATGAGTTTTGATGAATTCGCTCCACTCTTCTTTGGTATCGTCTGAAACATATAAAGATATACGTTCTTTCTCTCGATCATACATCTTTTCTCCCTTTAACCATTTCATAAAACCTTCCGTAATATTTCCACGCCAATTCGCATATTTATCTGTGGTATCCTCATATTCCTTCATTAATTTTTTAGCTTTTTCACTCTTCAAATCAAGATTTTTGATCTCTTCATCTGATAATTTTGGGCTCGAATTATTGTTTTTTCCGTTTGGATTAGTAATTTTTAACACCCTTTAACATTTTTACTACAATTTGAAATTAAAGATGTTTATAGGTTCTCTATAATATAGTAATTTTACACAAAAAATAAATCTTTTCTATTTATTTAATACGAATTAATTATAAATTTTTGAAATTTTGAATTCAATTAATTACTTTTCCGTTTAAAATTTCAAAAATAACGTTAAAATCAGAAAAATTAAAAGGTTTAAGTATATAACCATCTGCTAGCGAAGTTCGAAAATTCTTTTTCACCTCAGACTCTGAAATTGCAGTGAGAAAGTACACAGGTATTTTCTTAAAAGAATTGTCAGTTTTTATGGTATGGCAAATATCGTATCCACTTATGTCTGGCAAAATTATATCTAACAAAATCACTTTCGGAATAGTTCGCCTTAATTCTTCCAATCCTTTTGTTCCGCTCACTACGCCCTTACAAACAAATTCTTTATTTTCAAAATAATTTGTAATTAATCTAATTGTTGGTAAATCGTCTTCAATTAATAAAATATCGTAGGAATTACTGGCAGGTTTAATGTTATCTAAGAAATTCTTAATAATGTTCTCAAGTAAATTACTCTGATCGAAGATATTTTTTATTGTTTCCTCTACGTGATTGCTTAGTTTGCTCCTATAATCCTCGCTTTCAAGTAGTAATTGAGAGTAACCTTTAATGGAGGTTAACGGTTCTTTTAATGCATGAGAAATATTAGATATTGTAGTCGGATTTAATTTTGACAATTCGTTTGAAACTCTACTAGAATCCTCGATAAACGAATTGACGCTCTGTCTTATTAATTCGGAAAAAGTAGGAAAAGAAGGTTTGTTAACGTTAATGAAATTTTGCCAATCAGTTTTTACCTCGTCCGCAACATATAACGATATTCTCTCTTTTGCTCGAGTATAGACTTTTTCTCCTTTCAACCACTTTTTGAAGCCCTCTGTCACAGCCCCTCTCCAAATGGCATACTTGTCGGTCTCTTCTTGGTAAATTCTCATATATCGCTTTATTTTTTCATCAGATAAAGAAAGATTTCTAATTTCTTCTTCACTTAATCGAGGACTTTCTTCAGTTTTCTCTTTTCTTGAAATCTGGGTATCCCCCTCAGGGCTTGTCCCTTTTTTTTCTGATTTAGTCCTATCTTGCGTGATGAATTTTTCACCTTAACCGAAGATTTACAACGATATTCGATCGTTGTAATTACTAAAAAAATAGTGAAAAAAGTATTATTTAAGATTATGGAAAAAGAAAAGGATATGTGAATTACTCGTTTCTGATTTCAAGTTAAACTCGAATAAAGTCGCAATTTCCACGCTAGAAAAAAGGGGATTTATGATTTCGAAACTGGGATTGAATGAAAAATTTTAGCCAGCGGTTTTATTATGATGAAAATGTTTCTCAAAATATATACCCAAATGATACAACTATTATTAATTAAAAAAAAAATACTTATATTCAAATTCATTTTTATCAAACGAAAAAAATGAATTAGTATGCAAAAAATAAAAAAATGTTATTGTTATTGGTAAAATTTTCTTGAAAAATAGAAACATTTAAATATGGAAATATCTTTTTCCATAATAATAATTAAGTTTGTGTGTTCAAAAAATTTTTTTTGTTATCATAATATTCATAGGAAAAATGCGACAAAAAAATTATAAAAGTTCGTAAGGGAAGTGGTAAGGTAAAATGGTCGTTGAAATAGATGCGTTATCAAATTTATGTCCCGAGTGTGGGGGATCTACTGTTATTATCCAAGAAAGAGGAGAAACAGTCTGTCAACAATGTGGACTGGTAGTAGGGGAGAGAGGATTAGATGTTAGTCACAGTGGTATAAGAGCCTATTCAAAGCACGAAAAAGATAGAAAGGAGCGGACGGGGTCTCCAATGTCTATCTTAATGCCAGACATAGGTTTAAGTACTGTTATAGATAGGACGAAAATTAAAAACCCCGACTTAAGACGAGCAGCTAAATGGAATACTCACTTATCCTGGGAAAAAAGGAATATGTTGATGGCTATAACCGAGTTAAAAAGAATCGGAGGCAATTTAAACTTCCCTGAGCGAGTGAAAAAATCGGCAGTACGATTATATAAAGAAGTATTTAAAAGACAACTTTTACGAGGTAGATCAATCAACGGTATGGTTGCTGCTTGCGCGTATTACGCATGTAAAGACGAAAGAGTTCCTATAACCCTTCAAGAAATTTTGGAGGAGGCTTCTATTAATGATAATATCGTAAAAAAATGTTATAAAATATTAGTTCGGGAGCTAAATTTAAAAATCTCACATATTGATCCAGTCACACTTATTCCGCGATATTGCGCAGATTTAAATTTAGGAATTGAAGTCGAAAAGGAAGCAATGAGAGTACTTCATAATTTCATTGTTAGGACTTCCATATCTGGTAAGGATCCTAAAGGATTATGTGCGGGTGCAATATACCTCGTATCTAAACTGAGAAATGTGAAGGTATCGCAGAAAGACATCTCTCATGTAATAGGGGTTACGGAAGTCACATTACGCTCTAGATACAAAGAACTTCTTAAAAATATTAGTTTAAATTTTAATAGCTAAAACTTTTTCTAGTAGTATCTATTATTTTCTTCTTTTTTTAAGGATTTAGTTTTATCTCAGCCTACTTTTTTAAAAGAACTACTAAGTTCTTTTATATGAAATATTCGAATCTAAAGAGTTCGGGCACTTGTTAGAAGAACTATAATGTAATCCGCTACACCTTCTATAGAATCAGAAATAGCTTCCAGAATGTCGAAGATATTTCCAACGGTAAATATAGTAAAGAAATTAACATCATATTTCGTCTCTTGAAGACTTTCCCTTAATTTTATGTTAAGAAGGTCAACATCATGTTCAAGCTGGTTTACCGTACTAGCGTACTCCTTCACATTAGTTCTTTCTCCCACTAAATCAATCACAAGCTTATCTAAATATTCAACAGCCTTTACAGTTAGCTCTATTATTTCTAAGATTAACTTAATAGATTCTTCACTGCTTTGATCCCAAAACCTTGTTGGGATAGTTGTTACCCTGCGAGCTACTCCAGTACTGCAATTTGCTACATCATCCAATCTTTTTATTAAATGTGATAAATTTAATCTTATACTAGGATTTAGCTCTCCTTTTGAAACATCTTTAAGGACTTCTCGTCTTATCTTGTCTGCTTCGTCTTCTAAAAGATCAACTTTTTGGAAGTTTTCTCGGGCTTTATCGAGATTTTCCTCCTTTAATAATACTTTAAGTCCTACTTCTAATTCTTTAACGCAATCTTGGACTATCTGAGCGTGTTTAATTGTTTTTTCTAAGACATTTAAAGCTGTTTCTCGTTTTAAAAATTCTATTAATGAACCCATTTTTAACACTCCATTTCCTTTCTTTTCTATTACTATATATTACTAATTAATTTTTATACTTTTTTAGGTTAATCCAAATAAATTTAACCCGAAATAAATAAATCCTGCAAGAATTGCAGCAACTGGAAATGTAAGAATCCAGTATATAGCCATTTTCCCTAAACCTTTATAATCTACTTCTTTTCTTTGAGCTAAGCTCATCCCAATAATACAAAAAACTATAACGTGACTGTGTGAAATTGGCAAACTTAACAATGTTGCTATCATAAGGATTAAAGCTGAACTTATTTGGGTAATAAGACTTTCACTTGGACGAGAATCAATCATTTGGGAAGCTAAATTTCTTACAACATACCGTGCGGCAATAAAGATTCCTAGACAAGAAGCGATTCCACAAAGGAGAGCATAAAATACATATGATCCTAGATTCAAGGAACCTTTATCTAATAATCCATAGAGAATTCCTAATGCTTCACCTGAATTTGCACCAACCCATATCTCAGCGAATATTACAGCAAATAACAATAACCATTTAAAATATTTCTCAGATTTCTCGATCTGATTCAATCCTTTTAAGCGGGATAAATAAGTTTTAGCAAGAATCTTAAAAAGCACATATGTGATAATCAAACCAAATGTAGGAGATATGAACCAGCCAAGAATGACATTATTTAACTTTACCCAATTAAACGCTGTTTCAGGATTAACATCTCCTTGTGTCAATGCATAAACAAACACAACTCCCACAATACTTCCCACAAGCGAGTGTGTGCTACTTAAAGGAATTCCTGAGAAACTACCAATGATTAACCAAAATATACTACTAATCAAAACAGTTAATAGCATAAAATCGGTATAATTTAGAGCCTCCCCTAATAAATCAGCACCAACAGTTTTTGCTACAAAAGCAAAGGCAAATGAAAACATCCCTACCCCAACTGCTATACCACCAATTAGTAGAGCTAATTTAAATTTTATAACTCCAGCTCCTACTAAAGTAGATAAGGTTTCGTCATTTGCGCCTATTGAAAATGCCAGAGCTATAGCCAAGACGATCAAAACGATTACTACAATCGAGATTATGTCAACTGCCATGTCAAATCGAATCTAATTTTTAATCAAAGATTAAGTATTTAGTTGCTAAAAATTGAATATATTCCGAGAAACTCTTGATATGGTCAGCCAGCATCATAACATCTTCTATTAATTCCTTTAGATATAGGAAAGTTCTTGATAGGTAATCCATATCATAATTATACAGTCTATCAAGTACTTGCCACTCCTCCTTTCTCATTTTCCTTCTTTCATCTTTAATATTTTCGCAAATATCATGAGCTTTACTCAAATCTGAACCAATAGTTTTTATAGCTTCAGCTAAGTTATTAGATATTTTTTTTAATGATTTTAAAATACTGATGATTTGGAGTTTGAACTCTTTGTCAGGAAATACGACCTTATAGAGAAGCATTTTATTGGCAAAAAATTCCCCTATATTTTTAATATCGTTAATTTTATTAAATAACTTAAGTCTGTCTGCTTTAGAGAACATTAATTTTGATTTAAATATTTTAGATTCAAACGCTTTCTTAATTTGTACTTCCGTATTAGTTTCAATAACATAATTTAGATTCTGTGTGAATTTTTCAAATTTTTCGTCAACAAGAAATTCAATCCCTTCAATTAATTTCAAGTTTTGTTCGTTAATGTTATCAACAAATAAGTGTGTTAGTTCGTCAATATTCATCTTTTTTAACTCTTTATCACTTATTTCTTTCATTATGAGTCTAACCTTTAAAATTTTAAAGTTTTTATAAAAATTTGGTCTATAATCTATATATAAATAATAATCTTTCATGCAAATTTAACTTTGCATTTTGTTTATTAACCTTAAAATATAAATGTTATAGGTTAGAAAACTTTTGGTCTTGTTGGAATTATAAATCTTTCTTTTTTATATTACCGTACGATGCCCATTGTCCAAAAATTCTACTTTTTTCGTTGTTATCATTGTGGTGAATGGACTTATAGTAGTAAAATAATAAAAACTAAGAAATGTTGGAAATGTAATCGGTCTTTCCAATTCAAGAACTCAACTAAATTTTCCAAAACAGTAACACTTCAAGGAGCGATTAAAATTATTAAGGATTTGAAAATGAAAGGAGAAACACAATCCCTCTTTAAATTTCTGAATATGTAAATGAATAGATCAACTAATAAGTTCAAAAAATAAAATTATTTAACCCTCTCTTCTTCAATCTTTTAAAGCTCTCAATTTTTTTGATGGATTGACATTTACCGATTTATCGTGGTTTGAAGAATTTTATGGAAATTAATGATGATTTAAAGTTATTTGATAATGCCTTTATTAATAAACTACATCGAGAAGCTGAAAACCAAATAGAATACTGGGATATCAGAGCAACCTATACTGAAGGAACAACTTTAGATTTCACCGATCAAAAGAGCACAGAGATATCATCCTATGACATAACTAATTGCGGTATAAGAACTTTTATTAACGGAGGGTGGGGTTTTTATGTTCTTAAAAATATTAGCAGGGATGAAATTGTATCGAGTTTCTTAAAATCAATAAAATTAGCGAAAATGACGGAAACATTATCAAAAAACAAGTTTAAGATAAAAGAAAGAGATCCAATTATTGAGGATTTTAAGATTGATAGTAAAATAAAGCTGTCTGATGTTGATATTGAAGAGAAAATTCAGTTGGTAAAAAACCACGAAAAAATTGCTTCTGATTATTCTAAAATGGTAAAAAATACCCGTACAATTTA
>JAEOTS010000029.1 GCA_016839745.1 Promethearchaeota archaeon | reverse complement strand
TTAGGTTCTACTAAATCTCTAATTTCATCTTCAATAGTGGGAAGATTGCCAACATATGATATCCAATCATCAATTCGGCTGAAACCATTAAGTGTCGAAATGTATTGTTTTCCAATTTGCTTTGGATGCTCAAAATTTAAAGTATCTTTTCGAGCTCTATCTTTTAATCCAAAAGGTAAATCTGAAACCCAATTCATCCCTATAAACTCATATTCACTTTTCTCAATCTGGAATTTCATTTGGGCGATGTTAACTATAAAAGAATACTTATTACATGTTTTTTGGAATAATTCATCAAATATCATTAAATCATCATTTCCTAAAAGTCCTAAGTAATATATCTGCATTGATTCGAATTTAGAAAAATACTCGTCAAGAAATTCAGTAATAAACACATTTTGGTGCAATAAATTTCCTTTAAAGGGGAGCATATCGCCACCATTTATTACTACATCTGGTTTTAATGATGATGATATCTGATATATTTTGTTATATTTCCACTCAATCCCGTGTATATCTGTAACATACAATAATTTCATAATTCAACCTAATGATATATTTTTTCAATCTAACTCAAATTATGTTCTTTACTGGTAAGATAAGGAATAAATTCGTCTAAGGTAACTTTCGCGCCGATCTTGGATGGAATATTAACTTTCTTTTTAACCTCGGTATAGGAATATCCCTCTTTATAAAGATTTTTAAGAGCAGGAGTAAATATTTCATCATAAAATTTTTTTCCAATCTTTGTTATAACCTTACCGAATTCTTTACTTGTTATCCACTTTTCTTCTCCGCGCTGCTTAACAGCCTTTCCTTTCTCTCCATCGCGTGCTTCTCCATCAAAAAAATGCGGGGACTGTCCTGTTCTCTTCTGGTAACCTAAGATTGCGATAAGCGTCCCATGAATTTTAGATTCTTCCTCGTTGTGCCCCTTTTCCTCCCAATCAATCCTATGGTATTCTGAAATTATGTCCCACTTACCAATCTTTATCTTCTTAATTTTTTCAAGCTCTGCCTTAGAAAAATTGTTTGCGCTCATTATAATTAATATCAATAGTTATTGGTCTATAATTTATTTTTATTGAAACATATTAATTCTATAATATGGCATCAAAAGAAGATATAATAGCTTTAGATAAAAATCAGATTAAAGCTGCTGGTGAAGTTTTGGGTCGCGCTTTGCGAGATGATCCTGTCTCAGTTCACGATATTCCTGATAAAGAGAAAAGACATGCTGTAATGAAATATGTGTTCCAAATGACAAGTTGTTTAGGTGTTAAATTCGGCGAAACTCACGCGACTTCTCCCAATTTAGAAGGAATAGCGGTTTGGCTTCCTTATATTAACAAAGAATTTAAAATGATACTCAACATAGGATGCTTGCTTAAATCAAAAATCTATAAAATGGGAAGTCAAGCTTCTAAGCGGATTAAACCGATTGAAGAATATAATACGAAAGTCCATAGGGAGTTTGCTCCAAGTGATCACTGGTACCTCCAAACGCTTGGTGTAGAACCCATTCATCAAGGGAAGGGATATGGAAGTTTGTTGATGGAATTTATGCTTGAAAAAATCGATAACTCTAAACCCCTACCCGTATTTCTTGAGACTTCTACTGAAATAAATGTGAAATTTTATAAGCGGTTTGGATTTGAGGTAATGAAAGAAGGGATCATACCCGATACTGATGTTGAACAATGGTATCTCCTCCGTAGTGCTAAGTAAACTATAAATCCTATATTTATATCATAAAGGTTTTATACAAAACTTTCTTAAACCACTTAACGAAATCTAACTAAAATTATCTAAATCATAATTTTATCTGTTAAATAATAAAAGGAGGTAAGACATATGGCTTATATCGTTATCACGGGAAGCTTCCCGGCTCATGTTGGAATGGAAGTTGGAAAAAAGTTTTTAGAACTTGAAAAATTACCTGATTACATAAAAACTGAACACGTCTTTAACACTGCGCAGGGTGATTATGCTTTTTTCACAATTTATAAGATTGAAGATGATAGTAAATACTTCGACGCTTTAAAAGCAATCACTAAAAGATTCTCTGGATATATGGAGGTAGTGGGCTATAAATATACTCTTCATCCCGTTTTAGAAGCTAAAGACGCCCTAAGTATGGTTGGTCTAGGTTAAAACGTGATTTAATAAAAATGAAATTTATATTAACACTATTTTTTTCCTTTTACTTTCACTCATTTTTGAAGATTTCTTAGACTCTCCCTCAGAAGATTCTCCATATTGTTCAATTGACGTTCAATTATACTTCTACCTCCATCAAAACTAGCATGGATGCGTGGATCTTTACCAAGTAATCCAAGAGGCTTTTCACTTAAGTCTTTAGGAAGGTGTTCTATTTTTACGAGTTCCGGTCTTAACGCCATCATGAGAGCAGTTTCGTTTGCGGCAGCATGATCTGTTTGCAATCCTAAGCTTGCTGGCTCACCTCGTTTCCAACAAGTAAAACAATCAAGACCTAGTTCTTCTTTCCATTTTTTAATATTTTTGGCAAATAACATCGCAGAGGGCTCATGACCGTGAGCAACTACAATTTTAAACCCTGCTCTTTTAAGTTGTTTCAGAGTGACCTCCAAAATTTGTTTGAAAAAATCTTCAGCCACCCAATATGCACTCCCTTCCAGCTGTTGAGGGTGATTTTTAGGATAACTATGAATATCCATACCATAATACTCTCTTCCCCCCTGTTGCTCAACATTATCTGGTCCGAGAAAGAGCATTGGTAGAACTATGCCTCCAACTTTTCTTGCCAGCTCAGTAAAAAATCCTAAAGATATTAAGCCGTCAGCTCCTAAAGGCATATGTCTCCCGTGCCATTCAAGGGTGCCTAATGGTAAATACGCAATAGGAGCTTCCGAAATTCTTTGTTTAAATTCGTGAGGATTTAACCCCACATATAATACTTTTTCAGTCATTGTTCATCACTATTATGAAAGACACTAAATATATTAGAGAAGAATGTATTAACTAAAAACCTTAAAGAATTCTAGGACCTAATGATTAGACTATATATTATATAACTTCTTATTGAATATCAGTATCACATTTTCAAAAAGTTATCATTATTAGTGTTAAATTATGGTTCTCCACGAGATAGATAACATTATCCCTTCCGATAAAAAATTCACATTTCTTGTTGGCGCGGGGATTTCTATTGAACCTCCTACAGGCCTTAAATCGGCGGTTGAAATCGTTAAGTCATTAGTAAAAATATGTGCAGCGGATACTGAAATTAGTAAAATCTTATCTCTGCCAAATTTAAGATATGAAATTGTAGTAGAATTTATCCAGAAATATTTTGACCAAGAATTAAAAATAATGGATTTCTTCGATAATTTTACACAACCAAACATTCAACATTTCTTTCTAGCTCACATGATTAAGAAAGGTCACCAAGTAATTACGACTAATTTTGATTATCTTATAGAATTTGCATTGTTAGATATTATTGAAGAAAAAAGTAATATAATTCCCGTAATAACTCGCAGAGATTACATGAACTATGCTAAACCAGAGGATTTAATAAAGGAAGGTAAATTCCCGCTCTTCAAAATACATGGTTCTAAAAAGAATATTGTTACAAATGAAGACACGAGAAAGTCTCTGGTTACAACTATATCCGCTTTGGGTAGAGATCGGGATGAAAAGACTTTTGCCATAGAAGACTACAAAAAGCCAGCACTGGTTAATCTACTAGAAGATAGGACATTAATTGTGATGGGCTATTCAGGTAGCGATGATTTTGATATTAGTCCTACTTTGAAAGAATTACAGAATTATTCTAGATTAATTTGGATTAATCATATATCGAAGGATACACCAGAAATTATTAGAATTGAAAGTATATCCGAAAGTAAAACTGAAACTAACAGTAAGGAAGGTTCATTGTTAGAGCAAATAGCCCATAGCTTTGAATTACTCGAAATTCCAATCGAAATATTTAAGGTAAACGTAAACACGGGCATATTTGTTCGGAACATCCTTTGGAATTTATTACTTGGTGGACTTGAGAAACCAAAATTAGCAGAAAGTTCTTCTATTGACTTTGATTACGAAAAGTGGTTTTATGAAGTCTTAAAACCTATTAATGAGTTTAGGAAGTTGTTATTTTCCTGGGAAGTCTATTATAGATTAGCCCAACCAGATGAAGCTCTACGAATTGGAGAAATTGGGCTAAATCTTGCAGAACTACAAGGAAATGTCGAACTTAAATCATCATTTTTGAATAATAATGGTTTGATATATTTAGATAAAGGGGATCCCAAAAAAGCCTTAGAATTTTATGAGAGTTCCTTAGAATTAGGAGGTCCTGAAGGTAGTTCTATGACCCTCAATAATATTGGTATGGTATATAAATCTCAACGAGATTTTCAAAATGCGATTCATTGGCTAAAAAAAGCTCTGGAGGTAAGTGAAAGCTCTCAAAAAATAACAGAAAAAATCACAATTCTTAACAATATTGGTCTAACGTACTACGCAGAAAGGAAATATCAAGACGCGTTTGAATATTATGATAAAGCTTTAGAATTAAATCAAAGTCTTGGAGATTTAGGCATTAAATCACGGCTTCTTAGTAATATTGGGTCTATTTACTTCTCTGAAAAAGATTATGAAAGCGCACTCGATAAATTTCAAGAAGCTTTAAGAATATCTGAAGAACTAGGCGATTTAAATGGAATAACTGTACGGTTAAACAATATAGCATCAATCTATTCAGAACAAGGTAAGAAGGAGTTAGCTTTGACTTTCTACGAAAAAGCTTTGGAAAAGGTAGAAGTTCTGGGAGACCTCGCAAAGAAGGCAGTTTATTTAACAAATATCGCTCTATTATATAGTGAAATTGATTCTAAAGACAAAGCAGTAAAATTATTTGATGAAGCTTTACCAATAGACAAATTATTAAACGATATGGAACGAGTTCTATTTGATCTTAAAAAAACGGGCGTGTTTTATAAAGACATTGGTGAGTATCAAAATGCATTGGCAAGATATGAAGAAGCACTCGATTACTACGAAAAGGCTAACGATTTAGGAGGAGTTTCAGGAACATTAAATGATATCGCCATGGTTTACTACAACCAAGGAAAACTAGTGAAAGCAATTGAAACTCTTGAAAGAGCAATAAACATAGCCATTGACGGAGGATATGGTTCAACTCCAGAAGTTCAAGATTTCATCTTTGGACTTGAAGAATTAAAGCGAAAACTAACCGAAGTAGCAGATTTAGAAGAAATACTTAAGAATTGGGAAGAAAATAGATCATCACAACTTGAAAATTTCCTAAATAAACTGAATTTGGACGATCTTATTATAGAAATCAATGATAATCCCTATATTTTAGAAGCATTCTCATGGGAAATAGGGAAAGGGCAAGAATACTTGAAAAAGATTATAGATCTGTTTCAGATAGACACTGATGAAGAATTACCATTAATCGCTAAAGGATTCTTGTTTGTGTTTTTAAAACAATTCGATAAGGCATTAAGCTCATTTGAAAAAGTACTACAAATTAATCCATCATCACTTAATGCCATCGTAGGTACAGCTATATACAGGATAAACAAGAAGGATTTGGAATCTGCCTTAGAATTGTTGAAAAAGTTCGAACATACCAACAATTATTTAGTACTATACCAAATAGCTTTAGCTTATTCAAGAAAGAAAGATTATAATAACAGTGAGGATTATCTTAGAAGGGTGTTGGAAATCAAACCTGGATTTCTTCCCGCCATAAATATGCTTGGAACAGTCAATTATTATCGAAATGATTTTCAAAAAGCTCATGACTATTGGCAAGACGCTTTAAATGTTAACTCCGATTACCTTAAAGCATACTCAAATCTCGGATTAATTCATTATAATCAAAAACAATACGATAAAGCGGAGGAAATTTATAAGAAATTACTCAAGCTGGATATTAACGATAATTTCACATTAAATATGCTGGCGCGTATTTATTTTAACTCCAGACAAGCAAGTAAAGGAGAGTGGATTCTTAAAAGAATGCTGTTCTTAAATCCGAAAAATAAGGACGCCCTTCAAAATCTTGCGGGGTTATATTACAACGCGCATAATTATCTGAAGGCAGAAATATATTATAAGAAAGCCTTAGAACTCGATCTTGACGATTTAAAAAATCTGGAGTTCTTACTGAATACTTACCGAGGCATGGGCTATACCGAACGCGTAGAAGAAGTAAGAAAAAGAATACAAGACATCGAAATGAAGCAGTAAATTTCATTATTATTATTATTATCATAACTTAATACTGAAAAGTATCCAAACCTCAAAATCCTATATAAAATGGATGACTCATATGAAAAAAATTAAAATTTATGCTTATCAAACTAAGGAAAATGAAACTCACAGCCTTATTGCAGAAATTAAAGATAATGGTGATCTGGTCCTTTCAGGATACGATTCTGGTCAATCAGTAAAAGAATTTCTTGGAGATTTTGATCACGAATATTGGTTAACGGTAAAATCAGAAAATGTTTCTGCTGT
>JAEOTS010000175.1 GCA_016839745.1 Promethearchaeota archaeon | reverse complement strand
CAGTATACAAAAAATACAAAATTAAAACAACACAAAATAAAACATAGAGGTTAATAACATGTCAGAAGAAACAAAAGATAAACACAGGTCAAAAGAAGAAAATAGTGTTTTTGTTGGTCGACGCCCTACCATGAATTACGTAATGGCTACAATGATGATCCTTAACAAGGGTGAAGATTGTACCGTTAAGGCCAGAGGTAGAGCTATTTCACACGCGGTTGATGTGTGTGAAATTTTAAGAAACAGATTCTTAAAAGGAACTGAATACAAAGACATCAGGCTCTCCACAGAAGTACTTGAAGGAGAAAATGGACAAAGCAACAATGTTTCAAGTATTGAAATAGTGCTTGCTCCACCAAAATAAATAGTGAAATTAAGATTTAATTTCTCTTCGCTAAAACAAAAAATCTCTCTTTTTTTTCTTAATTATTCTTTAAGCTTTTACTTGGGTTATTCTAATTGGCAACAGATTTTTCTTTGCTTAACTTCGCGCCAACAGAATTATAGATTTAAAACGAATAATTAGGCTTTTGAATTAGTTCAAGGATGGTAGAAATGGTAGAATTATTAAGGGTTTGTAAAAAGATTTAAAAACTCATATTGTAATAATATTAAATAATAAAAAATCAATTTATCATCTGATTTTTTACTACTTTACTAAAACTTAATAAAAGTATAAGAAGAGGAAGAAAAATAATGGCTAAGAAAAAAATAGAACCCTTATTTGTAAAATCAAAAGTTCGGGAATATATTAAATCTAACAATCTTAATACTAGCTCAGGTGTCCTTGACGGAGAAGCGTTAAATGAGATGATCGTTTGGATTCTTGACAAGGCTTGCGAACGAGCTAAAGGTAATGGGCGAAAAACAGTAAAAGCACGAGATTTATAAACAATTTCAAAAAAAATTCAATCTTTCTTTTTTTTATTATTTGAACTAAATCTAAAATGTTAAGGGTTTAGCAAGGAATTAATTGCTTTAGTTTCTCTCTTAAAATTTGCGGTGCTTATACCTGTTGAATGATCTTTTCTCACAAAAATTTTATGTGTGTTGATATCTGAGGGGATATCTGTGTGTGTAATAAGAAAAATTTGTGAGAATGTTTTGGATTTTATTAAATGCTTAAGAATCCGTTCTCTCCGAGTAGCATCAAGGGCGGCTAAAGGCTCATCTAATAATAAGATGTCTATTTTGGGATTTTTTTTGGGAGAATCTTTTATAGGTCGAATTTTGCTCATTAGTTCTGATATGGCTAACCGGAGAGCCATACCTAACGCAGTTTTATCTCCCCCCGAGAGGACTTCTATTGATTCATGAACTCCAATAAAGTTGTCTCTAATTTTAAGCGAGAGGCCCGTTTTTCTTGTCCCTGATAAATCTAGAAGTAAATCGCTATATTGACCAGAGGTAAAATCTTTAATGTATTTATTTGTTGTTAAAGCAATGTTTTTTACTAATCGCTTTACCACCATATATTCCGTTACAAACCTTCTCACAAACTCTTTTGCTTTATTTATGTGATCGATTTCGATTTCAAGTTCCCCTATAGACTTATCTAGTTCTTTCATTCGAGTAATTTCATCTTTTAAATTTACTAGCTCATCCTCGTTTTTATCAAATCTTTCTTGTTTGTCTTTGAACGCCTTTTCTATTGCTTCTAGTTCAGTTGTAAGCTTTTCTCTTTCTATAGAAAGTTGTTTTACCTTATCTGGGCTAGGGTCCGGAAATTTCGCTTTGTTTTTCACGAGGAAGGTATTTAGTTCTTCGTTATCTTTACTTAGTTTCAATTCGTATTTTTGGTAATTTTCGTAATCCCCCTTTAACCCTTGCATAATTAAAATTCTATCTCTAATTGTATCTAGCTTATTTTGATTTTTGTCAACTTCTGCGCTTAGCATATCAAGTCTTTTAGTTATAGTTTTAATTTTTTCTTGATTTACTTTGATGTCGTTATTAAACTTTAAAACCATCTCGTCATAATGCTCTTTTGTTAACTCATTTTGGCAGGTAGGACATATTGCTATATTTGTATCATTCATTTTCGATGAGAAATTTTTTACCATTTTCTTTTTTTTAGATTCGGCATCTTCGATCCGTCCCCTAGTTGTTCCTAAGCCTCTAGACGTAGCTTCTCGTTGTTTGTCGACAAGTTCTTTTTCCGATATAATTTTACTTTTTTCTTTTTCTAAGGAATTAATTTGTTCGATTATATTTCCTATTGGTTCAAAATCCTTTATGCTCAGCGAGGTGTTCTTTATCTTAGTTTTAAAGTAATTTTGATGAGAATGAAATTTTTCTTCACTAATTTTCTGTTGTTCGTTGAGCTCTTCCAATTTCTTTATTAAATCATGGGAAGGAAGCAACGAGAGCCTATCTATGTATTTTCCTTTTTTTTCCTTATCTTCAACTATTTGTTTTTCAAGTTCAATATTTTCACGCACAATTTTACTGATATCTTCTTCAATTCGTTCAATAGGGACTCTTTTTTCTTCCAATTTTGTTTTGTTATATTTAACATTTTTCAATTCATGATCTAAATGAGAGAGCGCATCGTCAATTATGTTAAGTCTAAAAAGATCAATAATCATTTCCCTTAGGTCAGCACCTTTTTTGTTTGCTAGCTCTTCTACCTCTCCCTGTCTTACAAAAACGGTACTTAATGCTTGCTCTGTAGAAATCTCAAAAAAGTTTTCGATATTAAAATTCTTGATTTCACGATAAGCATTTTTAACCCATTCGAATAATTTAGTAAATGTCCCTCCTGTTCTACCCCATTTACGATAAATATTATACTTTTTATTATCGAGGTTGAAATAGATTGTTACTTCTGCTTTTGATTCGCCATAAGTAATAAATGAGGAAGCATTTCTACCGCTAAAGATTTTGGGTCCAAAAAAAGCAAACAGTACGCCTTCAAGAATGGTTGATTTTCCATAAGAATTTTGTCCGCTGATGAGTACTAATCCTTCAGGAAATTCCTCATTAGTCTTTGGTAGCTCTAATTGCTTATAACCCATGAAATTTTTGAAAACAAGCTTAGTAATCTGCATTGATACACTATACCTCCTTTTCTCTTTCTATGTTTCTTAGCGCCTTTTTCAAAGCTCTCATTCCAATCTGTGCCAATTTATCAACATCAAAATTACTTTGTTCTTCGTTTAACTTCTCGTTCACAAATGTTTTAAACTCGGCATCTGGTTTTTCTAATATATAGTCTTGTATTCTTCCAGCACTGATGTCGTCTTCGAGATCTTCAGAAATATCTAAAATTTTCCATAATAACTGCAATATATTATACTTTTCAGTCTCAGAAAAGCAATCTCTTCTAATGCTGGACATCATCTCGTTTATTTGCCAGTTTTTTTCAAATGTTATTTCTCCACTAAAATTAATTTTTAATCTAGCAGCAGTTTTTGAATCAAATCCATTATCGTTTACATAACAATCTAATTCATTTATTATTTTATTTCGTAAATCAATCGAGGATTGGTTAGGATAAACCTTGATTGTTATAATGGTAAAGGTTCTTTGTAACAGTTCATCTGTAAACACTTTTTCAATGTTCAAGCTTTTAGTTTTAGGGTTAATATCTACGATTAGATAACCTTGTTTTTCGAGTACTTCTTTAAAATTCAATGGTAGTAAACTTCCAGAATAAAAATGGTTTTTAGACAACATTTTTAAGCCATGTTCATGCCCCAACGCTACATAATCATAACCTAGGTCATCACTATTAACCTTATTATGCAAGGTGTCATCTCCTGCAGAACCATGAGCAATGGCTATATTAAGATATCCATCTCCCTTTGGGGGTCGTTGAGTTTCTATCCAGTTGTCGTATTGTTGCTGATAAATTTCAAAGCCTTTAAATTCAAAATATGGAAATAAATAGAAACGAGTTTTTTTGGTAGGAAAATCTAATTCAAGAGGTTTTTTTTCTTTTATTGCAGTAATTAAATTCCTCTCTTTAAAATAATGGAGATTCGGAAATTCTTGTTCTTTAATATGAGATTCGAAAGGTGTATATTCATAACCTCTGAAAATACCATGATTTCCTTCGATGTAAATGAGTGGAACTTGATTATTAGTATTCCTAAAAAAGATTTCTAATCCTTCTTTAAAGGTTCTTCTAGCCGGTTCAGGTGGAGGGTATGAGTTATACAAAAAAGGATGATGAAACATGTCGCCACAATGAACTAAAAAGTCTAAATCTTTAATCTTTGAAACATCTTCCATAACTTTTAAGAAAGTATCATAGAGTTCTTGTTCGTACGGTCTTGAATAATTCTGGATTGCCCATTTACTAATCGTACCTCTTCTAGCTCTATATCCTAAATGAGTGTCAGCCATTTGTACAATTCTTACCATTTTCATTCACACCTTATTTTGAAACATTATTTCGGGGGTATTACTTTATGCCTACGTGCTTGTATAAATCTTTTTGTCTTAGGATCGTGTTGGAGGGATATAAATTGAGCCTCAAAGTTATGTTGTTCTGCAGGAAGCATTGTGCTCGCTTCGTGAGCTCCGGATAAGCTTAAAGGGTAACCAAACGGAGAAAATGGGATCAATTTCTTAATAAACGTTTTAGCGTCGCTAGTATCATAATAGTCAGGAATATCAAAACGTAAAGAAGTGCTATCCTCAATTAATCTCACGATATAAGTCCAACTTTTAGTATATTTTGATAATTCTGGTAGTTCTACAATATAAGGGTTTGTTTTTATTTTATCGTCCCAATATAATAAAATAAAATTACCTTGAGCATCTCTAAGACGGCTCGTTTTCGAAAAACTGTAATAATTAATCTCGTATGTTTGTATGAAATTATAAAAGAATTTTATAAAACTTTCAGGAGGAAAGATGTGTTGCCGGAACATATGAATTCCGTCACCTAAGAACACAACTTTCTTATTTTTCCCCCAATTAGATTCGTCTCTTATTCGAATGAGCGACTTTAAAACTTCATCTGCCGTTCGAATTCTGTCTACAACATGACCTAAAGATGGATAATAATAATTATGGTCGGTAATATACTTATCAATCTTTTTCTTGTAAGTATTTTCAAACCAATCTTCTATTTCGTCTATGTTATATTTTAGACTCCCATGATAGAATTCACTTTTTAATTTTTTTACGAAGGTTTCTATTACATCTCTGTAGATGATAAGTTTATGAACATTGTCTTCAATGTAAGCAAAAATTGGTTTATACATAATCATATTTTTCTTGTATTTACCGTCTTTATAAGTAGTTTGACACTCTCCAAATTTGAAAGCAGCGATTTTTCCATAGGTCCCTGTATTCGTGTATGAACTCTCGTCGAAACCTAATACTTTATAATCTCCATCAGAATAATCACTTGAATCTCCTTTAATAATTTGGTACGGCATATCAATACAAAGTTTAGTAGAGTTTTCCAGAGGAACGTCAAGATTATCCGTTTCTAGTTCAACCTTTTCATCTTTAGTCCAGTTTGTAATTCTCCCTTTCATACTTTCCTTAAATCTTCTAATAATTTGATCGGGTGAAGTATTTTGTCTCTTCTTTAGTGAATCATCCAATGAGATTAGTTCAAAATCAAAAGAAATTCGATTACACCTCGGGTTTAATTTTTAAGGCAAACTTGTTGGCGGTGGAGGGGGATTTTGCTTTTTCATTATGTTAGCGAAATTTTCATAGAATTTTTCTGATATGTCTTTAAAATATTTATCATACAATGGAATTCTTAACTTTTGAAAATTAGTTAACCATATCGCCGATATTAGACCGATCCCTCTTGTTCCCGTTAAAGATTCGAGATCTGATTGTTGGATCCCCCCACCTAAAGTTTTAGCAGCCACCATTTTTTCTTTTTCTGATCGTAGGGGTAAATTTATGACTGTATTCATATTAGATAAGATAGTGTCATCAATGGGCGAATATTGTTGGGAAATCACTTCAAGAGCTAAATTGAATTTTCTTCCTTGACGCGAAATATCTTTAAATACATTGTTATATCTCATCATATCCGGTCTTAACAAGCTCGGAGCCTCTTCAATAGTAAAGATTACCACAGGCAATTCTAATGGGTCCTTCATTTTATTTCCCGCTTTGATATACAACTTTGGTAAATTTACCTTAAATGTGTCGTAAAATGGATTTGGTAATGTCCGTTCTAATTTTTTCTCGAAAGATGTAAAATCGGTGGATGATTTAAGGGCTTTTCTTATGTCAAATAAAGTTCTCGCTAAGACACTATTAAATAGAAATTGTTCAAGATCAGAAATCATTGATACATTAAAGACGATTAACTGCCCTTTCTCTAATTTTTTAATAATTTTAGACAATTTACTGCTAGCTTTCGATTGAAACATATTAGAATACGTTAACCAATGTAATCTCCTTCGTACAGCCGCTAATGTTCTATCGTTATGATTTCCAGGAGGAGTATATAACTCATCCAGTAAACTTTCAATGTAATCTTCTTTTTTATCTCGATAAGCAGAATGGACAGCACCTACTTGTAAATCATTGAAAGTACCCGTAGAAAATAAATCCTCTGGTTTTATCTCTTGAAGATTTATGATACACGGTTCTGACATACTCTTTAATTCGGCAGGAGGTTCTCCCTTATTAGGGTACAGGTAAAACCATTTACCAAATAATTTTTTATTATTTTCTGCTGCGTTGAAGATGTTGTAAATACCATAATCCACACATCCTAATGCATATTCATCGTGTACGTCAATCGCTAACATCGAAACTCTTTTACCCTTACCATTCATAATCACATTAGCGTTATGTTGAAGTAATCCATCAATAAAAACTTGGTTCAAATTTGATTTTCCGGATCCTGTAGCTCCTGCTATGAAAAAATGATAATTTAGAAACTTAAAAGGAAAGTAAACATTTACATTTCTTTCGGAAGCTAATGTACCCATAAAAATTCCATCGGGAGTAAAAATAGTTTTTAGATACTCTGCTTTATCGCTTTGTACTGCGGATACCTCCATTGTATGGGGTTTTAATATTCCTTTTTCCATTAAATCTTCTATCAAGAAAAATACGTTAATAATATTTGCTTTTTCCTTCTTAGTTTTCGTATCTTTTTCTATACAAACAATTGGACGACCTTGAATAATATACTGTAATTCCATTTCCAACAAATCTTTAATATAAGCACTTATTTCTACATTTCTTAATTGCTGGCGCGTCATGATGTAATCTGAAATTGTTTGCACGTTAAGAATCTGAACGATAATAGTATATTCTTTATAATTTTTTTTATCTTCTGCGCTTAATTTTAAAAACCCATGAAGATGTAAGTAATGTTCGTGAAAAACCTCAATTGTGCTCTCTATAGAATTGATTCTAATAATCACGGCAATATACCATCGAGTTATATTTTTAATTAATATAATAATTATTTGATCTATATAAATAAAGAATGCTATTAATCCCTGGTTAGGAGATTATCTGTTCTTTTAAATTATTTAGGTTTTGTCCTTTTTAAATTTGTAGGACTTTAGTAATTTATTAGTTTTTAAAAGCAATTTAGAGAAGCTTTACTTTAGAAAATCTTCTATTAGGTCATATACAGTTTCAAGAATACCCTTTTCAGGTAAGAAAGTTAATCTCATGTGTCCTTTTCCATAACTTCCAAAACCAGAACCATAAACTGTGCATACTCCCGTTTCTTTAAGTAATTCTACCACTAATTCCTTATCATTCTTCCATTTTCCTAATTCCTTCAAATCTAATTTTGGAAAAAGGTAAAAAGCCCCATTAGGCTTAACGCAGCTAATTCCTTCAATTTTTCTAAGTCTATCATATGAATAATCTCGTCGCTCTTTTAATTTCCTTACCATATCTACAGTGTGATTACTTGGGGTTTTTAAAATCTCTACCGCGGCAAATTGAGCAACAGAGCTAGCAGATAAACGAGCTCTTGCTAACTTTGCTATGCCGTTCTTAAGTTCTTCAAGTTTATTTTCTGGATCGTGATAATATAGATATCCAAGCCTCCAGCCAGTTACCAAATGAGTTTTTGAAAAACCATTTAATCCGATTACTGGAACATCTTTACTTAGCGATGCAGGACATACATGTGGCTTATCATAAGTAATTTGGTCGTAAATCTCATCAGATAAGATAGGTAAATTATATTCTCCTGCTAAATCTATTATTTCTTTGATTTTTTGTTCTCCGTACAAGACGCCAGTGGGATTATTCGGAGAACAAATTAAAATTGCTTGTGTTTTATCAGTAATTTTTTTCCTCAAATCTTCAATGTTAGGTTCCCAATCTTGCATCTCATCAAGTTCATATTCTACAGGCTTTCCATCGTAAAAATTGGTGTAATTTATATATAAAGGATAAGAAGGACCAGGTATTAGCAATTCTCTACCATTTTCTATTAAACCTGATACAATAAAGTTAATTCCTTCAGTAACTCCAGAAGTAACGAGAATATCGTCAACTCCAATATTGAGATTTTGATTTTCTTTAAGAGACTTGCTTAATTCTTCTCTTAGTTCAACAATACCGAGTGAATTGACATAATAATTTTTACCATTTAGACTAGCGTTAAATATAGCACCCGATATAAATTCTGGAGTAGGAAAGTCATAAGAAACTGGATCTCCAATATTTAAATGGTATACCTTTTTACCACTTTTAGCTATTTCATGGGCAACAGCAGCGATTTCTCTTATCGCATACTCAACGCCTTTTACTCTATTAGTAAGCAAATTTGTCCACTTTAAAATTTTAAAAATTATCTTATATAGTACACTTAAGTATACAGAATGGAGAGTTAAATAAATTTTCTTTCTTAAGAATATGTGTAAAAGATATAATAAATTTTAAAATTGGAATTCTCTATTTCGGAGCTTAGAAACAAGGTGTCCTCTTGAAAGCAACTGAATTCCAAATTGAGAACTATAATCGCGAGAAAAATCTGTTGCAATGTTACATACCATAATTCCTCCTTCAATGTCTGGAATATCAACGCAAGCTTTATGAAGTTGACGTAATTGCGTAATAGAGATTTCTCTTTTCCAATCTCGGACAAAAACGCCATATTTACCGTACTTTTCATCGCTAATAACTGCGTTAAATGTCCAAAGTTTTCCTGATCTCCCTTTTAATTTTTGTGGACCGTCGAGAAATTTGTACTTCTCAGAAAAGACTTTTTCGGTTAACTCCGATAAAGATTTATCTCCTAATTCCATAATATCACATTTAATTGTATATAAATATATTTCTTACCTAATATAAAAGTGTTATTTAGATAGATATTGAAACTAATCTTAAAAATAAGTAATACACAGATAATATCACCAGAATATTTGTATTGCATTCAAGGCAATAGCAGCCTAATTCGCCGACAAAAATCTTTAAAAAAGAATTTTTTTCAAAAAGAGGTCAAATTTTTAAATGTGAATAATTTGTATAAAGGATATTCACCTTTGATATCCGCACCCTTTTTCTTAACATATAGTAACAAACTTTGCTGTAAAAACTCAACTAATTTGTTTGCTATCGTTTCGCAAACACTAGGACAATTTATAAAATTATCTACGAGATATTTGCAGTTTTTATTATAGAGAACACAAAATTTTTTCATTTGCAAAGATAAACCTTCTGCTGGGAGAGGACTTATGTGTTCCCATAAATCTTTAAATCCCCCTAAACTACTTGGAGTGAACTTAATTAATTCTTCTTTAAGGGAATAAGATTTGTTTTGCGATATCGTATTATCTGAATTATTTAATCTCATTTTAATAAGATCTAACTCTTTTTTGGCTTCAATTTTGCATAAAAATATAAATTTTTGTAGGAGGTTTTCAGCTTGTTTTGCTTTGTGCTCATCGATTATTTTCCATCCAGTAACTTTCTTGCATTTAATTTGTTTATTTTCTGGATTTAAGAAACCAGTAGGATAAATCCAACATTGAGGTGGTTTGATTCCAGAGTTGTGGATAGAGCATCCGTTGATTTGCTTATCGAATAAAAAACATTTTCCAGTTTTCTCATTAAATCTTAATTGAAAAGAAAAGACATTACTTCTGATAAAATCATTTATATTAGCATATCCTCTTCGAATGTATTCTTTGGCAAGAACCTTTGGAATATTAATTTTGATGGAACAACAATCTCCTTTACAAATTTGAGGGTTTATACAATTTGGACCTTCAATTGCAGATTTCATAAAATTATTAAATTGCGTAACGACTTGCCAAAAGTATTTGTTATTTTGATCTATCAAGACATAAAAATAATCCTAATATTTATTTAAAAATTCTCTATTTCAAATAATTAATAATTTAAATCTTTTTAGTAAAAATTCATTTTTGTGTGGAATATGAATTGCTACGAGCGTTATTTAGCGGTTTATGACGATGATGAGCGTAAAAAGCTTGAAAGAGTTCCCACACATGTTCAATATATCAGAGAAGAATTCATTGATATGAATAAAGGAAGTATTTTAAAAGATTATCATGGGAAAATATTCAACAACCTCTATTTTGATATCCCTCGGATCTTAGGTTTTGATTCTATTTTTGCTCCATTTCCTCGTAGTCTTAAATTTAAAAGCATCAAAATTGAAAATGAGGAAGGAAAAAGTATTAGAATTCGAGAAGATGGACAAGCTGTCAGACCTGATACAAGTTATTATGAGGGCGGATATATTAAACATTTAGACACCTTAAACGAGATTAAAGCCAGTTTAAAGCTCATAGAAAATCATGAGCTAATTAATAAAGTAATAACTCGATATGAGAAAATTTCGCCTAAAATCTTTCCCGTTTTAATGGTGGATGGTATTTTCGATCGTGTGTGGAAAAGTATGGGTATGATAGATTTTAGCTATCATTTCAAAAAAAGAACAGCCCTCTATAGAGAATTAATTGAATTCTACGCATACTTGACCCAAACTAATATATTAGGATTGATAAACGCAACAGAAAGTAGGGGTAAAGTTGTAACCCTATTGGACGATGTTGCATATAAGGGATACACAATGATCTCACCTGAAAGGTGGGAAAAAGATTTTATGCCCTACTACAAAAAAATCAATTCTATTATCTCAGAGGCTAATTTAATTTCTCAAATACATACTGATGGAGATCCCACAGAATTAATCTCTTCTTTTAAGAAAGCAGGATTTCGAGGATTGCAAGGATTCGAAGGAGGTTGTGATCCTGTTTATATCAACGAACGATATCCAGATTTTGTATTAATTGGTTTTGGAGATGTGTCTTACATCCTTCCATATGGAACTAGTGATCAAATCGAATTACATGTAAAGGAATTGTTAAATGTATTAAAAGAAAATAAGCATTTTATTCTAGGGCCAAGTACGGTTATATTTAAAGAGATACCTTTAAAAAATGTTAGAAAATTTATGGATGTTGCAAGAAATTATGGAAAATATTATTAGAGTATATCTTTTTTTAACTTATTTTGTACACTACTAACTTCGAGTTGATATTTTTCAATAAGTTTAATTTTTTTCTCTACAAATCGCGGATCAACAATACCCTTTTCTTTAATATCTTTCTTTAGTTTACTAATTAACTTCTTTATTTGCTCTAGAGATGCATTGATATTTTCTAAATATTCTCGATTTTCCTTTTTGTTTTTTGTATTGATTGCCTGTTCCATGTGTTGTTTAATAGCATCATAGATACTTTCATCGTTGATCTCGTGTAAATTGCTTTTTAAATAAGGTTCTAGTCTCACTTCATCTAAAACATTAGAAGCATAGTTAATGGTAACATTTCCCTTGAGATTTGCATTCCTCGGTTTGTTTTTTTTATGTTTAACGGTAAAAGCTTCAAGTTCGTCTATATCCGTTATAAGTTTTAATTCATCTAATTCAATTTGAGTTATTAGAGGTGTGAAACGTACTTGAAGGTACTTTTTTCCAAAAAATTCATCCCCAAATCGAATGATCTGAGTGTAAGTTTGCAAATAATTTTCTCCAATGGGGGCAAATAATACCCCTTCTGTAGAATCTAATTGCTCTAGCAATGGATTTATTCGTTCTTGCTTTATTGCGCCAGTTACGAGGATCTTTTGCCACGGACTTAACTCAGGAAATCCTTCAAGCGGATTTTTTACTATGACTTCTATTTCCCCGTTTAAATTTTGATTGTTTAAATTTTCTGCGGTAATTTTCGCTATTTTCGAATTAGCTTCTAAAATTACAATCTTGCCTTTTGGAGCTAATTTATGAGCTAGAACGGCAATATATCCACTTTTAGCTCCTAAAATAAGTAAATCGTCGCTATCGTTTAAGATTAATTCTTGTAGCATAACTGAAATCATATGGGGGGCAGAAATTGTCCTAAGCGATGCAGGGTTCTCTTTATCTAAGTAAAATAAAACCGGAGCGTCGTCGTAAATTCTAACTTGGGCTTGTATTTCATTTGGTATAAAATCTTTTAGAGGAACATCTAAAAAAGCCTTAAATAACCTTATATCTTTCAAATAGCCATTAAAATGGAGCGAAAATAACAGCTGAATTTTAGACCGAAACAAACGCCGATTTTCCATAGTATCAACAAAATAATGATAAATTTTATACTTATTATACCTTTTTATATTAAAATATTATAAAATACTAATTCCGTCACATATAAATTGTGATACTTTTATGTTTATTTTAGACGCGTCAAATATTAAAGAAGCAAGGATAACAATATTTCTGATTTCTATCAACACGCTTTTATACTTATTATTTTCATTTGGTTTCGATGAAGTATTTTATCTTTTAGTCCAAATTAATTCCAAAATCATAAATGATTTAGAGATATGGCGCCTTTTTACTTCAATGTTCCTACATGGGGACGCTCTTCACCTCTTCTCGAACATGGTATCACTTTTGATTTTTGGAGCTTATGTTGAGCTCAGCTATTCTAAATACCAATATATTATAATTTACTTTGTATCAGGATTAGTTGGGAGTTTTTTCTCAATGTTATTATTACCTTTTTACACAATAAGCCTTGGTGCATCTGGTGCAATCTTTGGATTAATTGGGGCAGCATTCTCAATCTTAATTGTACAACGAGACACTCCATTAATATTTATTGGTTTGATTTATATCTTCTATTTTGTATTTTCTTCCTTTACTCCTGGAGTTAACTATTTTGCTCATATTTTTGGCTTAGTAGCTGGACTAATAATTGGATACCTTTTTAAGAGAAACAAAAAATCCGTTGTAAGAAATCAATACTAGTTCTTCTTCTTTTTTTTATTTCTTAGGGCTAATTCCATTGAGAAATCTTTTTCACATATGGTATTTATCGGGCACAGATCGCATTTGGGACGATTTGGAAGACAAATTTCTTGACCAAATCTTACAAACAACCTGTTTACACGAATCCACTGATCCTTGGGAATGATTTTTTTTAATTCCTTTTCGGTTTCTTCCGGTTTTTTCGTCTTAATCCACCCTAATCTATTAGGGATTCTATGCACATGCGTATCTACAGGTATTGCAGGAATTTTAAAAGCGTAAACTAAAACACAATTTGCCGTTTTTGCTCCAACGCCAGGTAAAGAGATTAAATCTTCAAAATCGTCAGGCACGACACTATCGTATTCATCATTTATTATTTGAGAAACTTCTTTAATTCTAACTGCTTTTACCCTGTAAAATCCTGACTTAAAAATTAATTTTTCTAACTCCTCTACCTCAGCATTAGCGATAAGTTCTGGAGTGTTATACTTAGCAAAAAGCGTTTTAGTTGCTTCTTCTGTGTTTGAATCTCTCGTTCTAGCTGATAAAATCGTAGAAATCAGAATTTTAAATGGATCTTGCTTTTTTCGTGCTAACTGATCTAAATGTGCTTCGCCTTCGATTGCTCCATTAATTGTATCTAAGATCTCTTTGTAATTCATGGTTTTTCCGAATTAATTCTCTTTTTCAAAAACAAAGATTTTTCTTTTTACTATTTGTCCTTTTTTAGCATCAAGCATAGCTTTCACATGTTTTCGCTGAAACTGGAGTTTTTGATTCGATTTATTAGCGATTCTATTCAAATCAAGTAAAGGTATAAGGGTAAAATTATTTTTTCTGGCGAGTTCCTCTATGTTAAGCGTGAGATCACCGCCATCAACTGTACTGAAAATCGGTGCAACAATACTGATTCTAGCTTTTGGTTTTAAAACCTTATAAGCTTCTCGAAAAGTAGCTTCAAATATCGGTTTTAATTTTGAATCAATTAATTTTTTTATTTCAGTGTAGTAGGGCTTTTGATTGTAAAAAGGGCCTAATTCCGGCTCAGTCGTAATTCCGTCAAACTGTTCTTTATCAAAAATAGAAGATAGTTTATTGATATTTGCTTGTCTAATATTCTCATTTAGCATATAGGGAATAGGTTCTTCAAGTTCGTTTAGTAACCAGTTAAGATTGCGTAGCGTTTTCTTGACTTTTACATCGTCAATATCAGAACCATATATTTGGAAGTCTTCAATTAACGCAAATAATAAAATGGTGCCATTTCCTACGAACGGATCTAGAATTTTTTTCTTTTCTCTTTCTTCAAATAAATTCAAGAAATTTAACATAATAAGTGCTAATTTTGGTGATATAGCACTTTTGAACTCTTTAAAAGGTCTTTCCTCGTCTGTTTTCTTTTTAAAATTAGGGTCATCACAAGTAATCGTCCTTGCTATATAAAACCCCTCTTCTGTGAAACCAAATATTACTTCAGCGCGATCTTTATTGAATAATCCGTATTTTATAACATTATGCGGGAAGATAGGATTTAAATTACCCGATTTGATGTTTTCCTCAGGATACCTATAATAGAGCGATTTTTTAGCACCTATTTCATTTAAAAGCGCCATTATTTCTTTATTCAAGAAGGGAAGAAAGTGTTTTACTAATACATCTGAGTAATATGTATCGTCATAAAGATTAGGATAAATTGAAACCGCAAAAAAAATACTTTCGTTTTTAATTTTTGGAAATATTCTTGGAAGGATATCGTTTATAACCTTAAGAATTTCTCTTCTCTTAGTTTCAATTAGTTTAAACTTCTCAACTTTTAGTGGGAATGCGTTAAAGGTTGTTTGAATATCCACAAAATCGTAAATTTCGGCAATTTTTTGGCACCCTCCTAATAAATATTGAAGCTCCATTAAATCATTGATGTAGTATTTATTTTTATGTAGATCATCAAACTCAACTATCGCGATATTCGCGGAGTAATCTGTAATTCGCCCTCTAATTTGCGAATTCTTCAAAAAATTATCAAGTTCGGCTAAAGATAACTGCCAGTTTGAACCTAACACAAATAAGAATCGATTCATAATTAAATAAAAACAAGATACTTAGTTTTGAAAAAAGAAGCATTCTATTTTTAGTTTTAGGTTAAGTATAATTAGTTAATCATTTCCTAAAACGTATTTAATTAGTCTGAGCCTAATACATACAAAATTATTTTTATTATGTCTTTTTTTCGAGAATTCGGCGGCAGATTAATGTCATTCTTAGTACAAAAACTTTTTAATTCTTTTACTGTTAATGTATTCAGATCTTCTGGTAGTTTTCCAATAAACTCACGTTCTTCTTGTTGAATTTCATCTTCTTCATTTCCAGAAAGAGTACGCTCGTATTTTTCTCCCGAGATATCTTCGATAGCACTTATAATGTCATCTAGGTCTTCTACTTTCCTTTTAGGAATTAAATCGATTACTTTCTCTTCTTCTTTTTCTTTCACGACTTTTTTAGGTCCCGGTGTTATTTGGTATCTTTCCACTTGTTTGCTTTCTAATTCTTTCATAATCGCCTTATAATTATCTTTAAAATACTTCAAACCAACATTAAGTACATCAGAAAAATTTTCCCATTTTTTTCTTTTTAGAAGAGAATCTGCCCAGTGGAATAAATCTCTTTGTATCTCAATTGTTATTACCTTTCCCTCAGCGGCAACATCTAAAGTAAGCCATCTTAAGATATTTGCTATAATAATATCATTATCAAAAGCAGAAAATCCGTATTCTCTCCCAAGAGACGAAAATATCGAAAGTGTTCCAAACGACACTACTTGACCATTATAATACTCGGAAGTAAGGAGTAATGGAACCTTGGGGCAATCTTCTTCGATCCAATCCTTGTCATCGAATCGTCTTCTCCAACAGTTTAACCCCCCCCTCACAAGAACTTCGACTTTTATATTCTTTTCTTGCGCTGCTGTAAGCTTTATCGTCCCTAATGAACAAGCGCTTGATAAAACTATTTTTTTTACATTTTGAGTTATGTAATGCGGTTTAAAGTCGGCTAACAGAGGTCTTTTCTGTAAGTTAATGTAATTAACCGAATCGTTAATTTCATCTGCTATGAATTCGAATCCAAACTTCCTCGTTAATTCGTTAATATTCGTTCTATTATTATGTTGCCCGCCCTGAGAACCTATAATGAGTAAACTGCCACCTGTTCTTACGTATTCTTCTAAAACTGCTATTTCTTTCGGTGCTAAGTTGATATTTTTAGGTATTGACATAATAATAGCGTTGTAATTCTTCACTTTTTCTAAAGAATGGAATCCCGCTTCAATTTTTCCCAACTTATAAGCAGAAGTAAATAGAAATTGAGTAAAATCAGCGTAACTTGAAGCCTCTAAAGTTAGCATATTATTATGACTATAGTCTAGACCTACAGTGATATCGTTTTTCATAAGTAATTCTTCCTAATTGTAATTGTATCCAAAAATATAATATTTTCTACTTTTATATATTTACAGTATATTTCTTACTTCTTCACTCAATTGGCCCTATTAAAAAATTATGTGATATAGTCGTTTTATGAAAAAAAATCGTATAAATATGATTAAAAAAAAAGATTTAGATTTTAATCTTTATATCCCACTTTGCTAACAGCATAGCGATACCCGCTTCAATTGCTATTGGCAACACTCCTATTAAAAGCATGATTATTAATGGATTTGCCATACGAATCTCTGTTTCAAAAAGACCTATAGCAACATCGAATATAAAAGCCAGTATAAACAAGAGAAGCATGTTTTTGCCCATCTCTGATAGTACTGGAACTTTAAACTTCATTTTCTCAAAACCATAGAAAACCGCTATTAAAAAACCAGAGGCCGCAATTGCGAGGAACGCAAGGGAAGTTGTCGCATCGTGGTGTTCTGCAGGCTGAATCCAATCCAAACAATAGAATAAAATTATAAAAATCGTTGCCACAGGTAGAATTCTCTTTTTAAAACCAATGTTAGGTTCATTCGGATCCATTTTATACCATTGAGAGAAACAGGTCGCCGCAATGGCAATAGCGGCGTGGTTCAACGAATTAAATGGGAAAGGAATTGTGCCACCACCAAATCCTTTGTGTTCAAATATAGGAGTTGCATATAAAATTGCGTGAATAACCATTATTCCAATGCATACATATAATCTCTTATCAGGGCTTTTAGGAATTAAATATGTGAACAGATAAGCAGCAAAAGTACCGATTGCTAAATTAGCTAAAGTGCCATACCATAACACTTCATCCCAAGGAATACCATCACCAAAAAGTAAGCCTCCTATTAACCCATCGTCTAAGAAAGCTAATCCATATAAAATAGCTACACGTATTAATCCATGCTTCCACGCAGCTCCAACCCCTTTTTTTTCTTTCCTACTAGTAAAAGCTATATACGCTACAAATCCTAAAACGAACATAAAAATTTGTTGACCTATATCAATTATAGTGATTAAGGCGGGATTCCCATCGTAATATTGGAATCCATGGTTTAAAAGAGGAGGACCTATCGGAGCAACTGTAGTTGGAAATTCCCCGGATAATGGCCAAGTTATCACTGAAATGATAAGGAAAATTATAATTAATCCTCGAAATTGATCTAACCACTCGTAACGCACATGTAATCTTTTTTTTCCTTCTGCTTCTACTTCAATTTTTTCTTCGGACATTTTTCACCATATCCTCAATTTACTTTACTTTTTTATAAAAATAAATTTAGTATTTACTAGTTTTGATACTTATACATTTAAAAGTATCTCTTCGAAAAAAAGCAACCTTCTTATAAGATTACGACGAAATAAAATTAATTTTACAAATTATTAAAAGTGGATCTTAAATATGAAGAAAAGAAAGTTGGTTTCGTTATTTTTCTTTTTGACGTTAATTCTAATCATTACAATGGACAGTGGTTTGTTTCTGCCTAATGAGGTACTAATCGCGGCTGATTTGGGTATATATTTTGACGCTCTAGGAATTATCATAAGCATTTATACGATTGTAAATGGTATCTCAATTTTAATATTCGGATATTTAACCGATAGGATAGAGAGAAAAAAGATTTTGATGCTTGCTGGGGTATTGTGGTCATTAACGGCTATACTGCATATATTTGTGGAAGAATTTTGGCAATTAGTGCTTGTCAGGATAGTAGCAGCAATCGCCGTAAGCGTAACCACTCCACTTGTAATTTCATATTTCGCAGACATAATCTCCTCCGATTCGCGTTCAAAATCTTTCGCATTTTGGGGATTGATAACAAATATTGGATCATTGGTAGCAGGAGTAATTGCGTTAGCGTTTAATGAAATAGATTTCGAAGCTTTAGTTTTTGATACTATCTCTGAAAAAATCGACTTTATTGCCCTGACTTATCCCAATATACTCTATACTTGGCGTTTACCGTATTTTTATCTTGGTATCGTTGCTCTCTTATTAACAGTCCTTAATTATTTCGTTACCGTAGAGCCTAAAAGAGCAGCAAAAGAAAAACAATTAGAAGAAGTTTTTTCAGACGAGAAAATTCAGTATTCCTACAAGATTAAATTATCAGATTTAAAATTCATTTTTAAAAGAAAATCAAACTTCTTCTTGATATTTAATTTTTTTGATGTGATTGCTTCTGGTTTAGTATTAGCTTACATATTCCCTTACATTCAGCTTGAAATTGGTGTTAGTGTTATAGATATCAAAGTAATTATTTTGTTTCTTTTTATTATAATCTTAGGATTAATAATTGGCCAATTTTGGCTCGCACATTTAGGAGATAAAAGAGTTCAGCGTGGAGATCTTTCTGGTAGGGTGAAAATAGCTGTTATTTGTTCTATTTTGAATTTGCCCTTCTTTTTATTTGGATTTGCGATGACACCTAATGTTTCAAACTCTACTTTCTTTTTTGGGACGTTACTGGTTAATGAAATTGGGTTTTGGATTTTTTGGTTAGTCTATTGTTCATTTTTAGGTGTAGGCCTCGCTTTCACGATGGGAATTGGTCCTAACTATTATTCTTCTCTAATTGATGTCAATTTCCCAGAGAATCGAGGAACTATGGTCGCAGTTGGGGCTTTTATTGATTCCATCGGACGAGCCTTAGGCGCAATTATAGGTGGTTTCGTCGTAACATTAACTGGTAGTTTTTCTGCGACAATTTTTTGGTCCTTTCTAATATTTGGAATATTCTCTACTTGTCTATGGGTTCCGCTTTTCTTTACCGCTAAAAAAGATTACATAGAAATAAATGAAGCTATGAAAAAGAGAGCATCCTCGTTAATTAATAAGCAACAAGAAGAACCCCGGTAATAACTTCAATTAGTTAGCAGTGAATCTTCTTTAATTTTGAGGAGTTTTTTACTCCATTTTGGAAGGATAAATCCGAGATAGAAGAAAATATTAGCTACCACTAAGATACCTCTCATTAAAACTAATAAAAAGGGATTCATTTCAACTATAGCATCAGATATAGCAGAGATTCCAAAAAGTAAAAAAGCAACCAGAAGAAACCTTCCTTTCCATCTTATCTCGGGATGTTCTTCTTTATTCATAGATTTTGCAGCAAAATGAAATCCTGTTATGCAAGCAGTCAAAATACTCAAACCTAAAAATATCAATACAAATCCCTTATAATCTATATCCATAGGATTATTCGGATCAGGTATAACTCCTAATAATGAATCAACAGGTGCTCCAGGAGCAAATATGAGAAAATAAAATAAATATACCTCAAAGAAAATCGATAGTATTCCATATATGATTAGTACTGGTTTCTTTATTTTTGGATTCAATGTTGACAAATATACATTTAGCCAAGCTATAATAGCAATGGGTATTGCTACGGTGCCAATAAGGACATACCCTTGATAAATTAGAACCTCTCCAGTGATAATCCAAAATAAGTATCCCAATCCACTTGGATACCAAGGAGATGATGTAAAAATGATACATAAAAAGAAGTTAAGTATTAAAAACTGCCTAGTTTTAAAATATTTTATCAAAACAATTAAACCTAAAAAGGAACTTATTGTTACGGAAATTAGAGCGGTTAAACCTGAAATTTTTGCTAATTCACTTAAACTTTGAAAATACATATTCTCTGCCTTTAGATTCAGCGAGTTCTCAAATTAGATATTATAATTACTTACATAACACAATTTTAGTAATTTAAATTTATTTCTATCTAAAATTGCAGATAATTTTTGAAATCATTTTTTATATACTTTTATATCAAAAACAGTATGGTATAAACCAGGACCGTAACTTTTTACAAACCTCTTTGCTAACAAATTGCATCTAAAATCACTTTTTTCAGCGATTTCTTTAAACTCATCAAACAAAACTAAATATTTTTCTTTGTCAACAATTCCCTCATAATGGTAAATTGTACCTTCAACTTTAGCTAGCGTTAACGCTTCTTCAATAAAGTCTTTTGGGGCGGGAAATACTCCCATAATAACACGATCAGCTTTAACTCCTGATTTACTCAAGTTTGTTACTTCAATCTTACTATCTCCTTTTATTGGAGTAATTATATCCTTAAAATGATTAAGCTTTATGTTCTCATTCAGAAATTTAAAGGATTCCGGATTCAACTCTATACTATATATCTTTTTAGGTTTTGAGTGTTTTGCTATAGGTAAGGAGAAATAACCGATACCAGCAAACATATCTACTATTGTTTCTCCGTCTTCTACTAAAGTAGCCAGAAATTTCCTTTCACTTAGATTTCCCATACTAAACATTATTTTAGTAAAATCAAATTTATAGATCACTCCATGCTCTTTATGTTTCACAACGGAATCTTCTACACCAACTAAATATTCTATCTTTTCCGGAGTTCTAAATTTACCTTTTACCCTTCCCGAGTTCAAATAAACGGATTTAATGCTAGGTAATAATTCTAAGTATTTTTCTGCAATTAAATTTTTTTTCCCCAGCAATATAGAATTTAGTTTTATTATTACCACATCACTAATGGTTTGAAATCCTCGCGGAAGAACTGATAATTCTTCATTAGTTAGGATTCCTACCAACGCGTCCTTAAGCTTATCTTTAAATCCCATATGTTATCAAACAAGTAAGACACTGATGTTGTCCTTAATTGAAATCAAGTTAAATTATTATAGTATAGTATATCAAAAATATTATAATATTAGAAAATTTTACTAGTATAATTTTAAAAAACCACAATTAGAGGATAAAAAATGAGAAGTATAAGTGATCAAGAGTTTCTTGTAGATGAGAATAAAGTATGGTTCACTGGAGGATATTGGCCAGAAGGGGTACCACACCAGCTAAAGGATGTAGAAGACGTCAAAATCCTACCATTATGGGACTATTTCATAGATGCTGCTAACACATACGAAACGTGGGATCAAGATTCATGCATTTTCGCCTATGGACCATATATAGAACGTGTAAAACTTAAAACTCTCTTTGATTACGCAAGGAGATTTGGTACATTTCTCTATGATACATTAGGAATTAGAAAAGGAGATGTTGTTGCAATAGATCTCCCCAACTCTATAAATTTCGTTGTTGCTTATATGGGATGTCAATATATAGGTGCCATTGCACAAGGTATTAATCCTACGTACAAACCGATGGAACTTTTGCATTCTTTAACAATGACAAAAGCGAAAGTATTAGTGTTAATGGATATGTTATACATAGCTGGTCCGAATACAATTTTACCGAAAAGTAGTGTGAAATTTTTAATTCCATCTAATTTTGTTGATTTTCTCACTGCTGATGAGGCTATTATTGAAAAACTAGGTATTCCTAGTGCAAAAGGTAAGATCCCTGATGAAACTGAGCATTATAAAGTTTACTGGATGCAAAAGATTATTAAAGAAACAGAGCCAAAGGAGATAAAAGTAGAAATTAACCCATGGACAGATCCTGCTGTCTATTTAATGACTGGGGGGACTACAGGATTACCGAAGGTTGCAAGACTTTCACATTCAAATTTAAGTGCAAACTTAAATATGGCAAAGGATTGGACAAAATTGAAAGCAGGGATGATAACTATTGGATCTATACCATTTTTCCATAGTTTTGGGCTAACCTGTGTAATGAATGCCGCCCTTGGGTTAGGAATGGTCATGTTATTATTTCCAAAGCCTCCTACAGATGATGTTTTATGCGAAACTATAAATAAACTTGATGCTCCTGAAGGAATAATGTATACTGGAGTTGAAATGTTATTTAAAAGACTTACTGATTTCATACACGAAATGGGAGTGGAAGAATTTAAGAAAAAATACGATTTTTGGGAAAAATTGAGATATGCTACACAAGGAGCGGGACCACTACACTCCTATGTAAAAGATCCATTTGAGGAGATATTTTGTTCGATACGTTCAGGATATGGATTAACGGAAACCTCTCCAATGCAAAGTATAGCTCCCTTCTGGGGCCCAACAAAAGCTGGAAAGTTGGGATTACCGATACCAGGCGCAGATTGGGCAATATTTCCCTCCGACAACTTTGAAGCAGGACCTATATGTGACGGAACTAAAGAACTTGGAGGATTTGGAGTTGAAAACACAGGAGAAATATGTTGTGCAGGTCCACATATTATGTTAGGCTATTTAGGAGAACAAAAAGAACAAGAAGATAACTTAAAATTCTGGGGTGGAAAACGTTGGCTTCTTACTGGTGATATTGGCTTTATGGATGACCATGGTTGGGTGGAAATACGAGATCGTAAAAAATCTCTGATTAAGGTCTCTGGCCATTCTGTATTCCCGAAGGAAGTTGAAGAACTCATGGGAAATCATCCTGCGATTGATGAGGTTGCAGTTGCTGGTTTACCAGATGATCAAACTGGAGAAAAAGTTAAAGCGTGGATAACTCTTAAGCAGGGATATAAAGTAGGGAAAAATATTGAAATCGAGGATATTAAAAACTGGTGCTTAGAAAACATGGCGAAGTGGAAAAGTCCACGACTGATTGAAGTTGTTAGGAAGCTTCCCGTAAGTATGACTGGAAAAGTACAACGTAGAGAACTTCAAGAAAAAGATATCGATAAAATGAAAAGTGGAAAAGAAATAAAAGGATAATTTTTTTAATTTTTTTTTATATTTATTCATTTAAGCGTTTATATGTTTTTTTCATGATTTTATAGATGTTTGTGAATTCACTAAAAAGCTTATCGTAAATCGCTCTATTTTCGGGATTAGGCGTGAAGATATTGGAGTACTGGATTAAATCAGGAATTTGATCCCAGGTAAGGTAGCCCAGTCCCACTGAAGCGATAAAAGCAGCTCCACGAGCATTTGCTTGAATGGGATCTTTAACTTGATTGACAGTTCTGTTGAGAACATCCGCAAAAATTTGACACCAAATTTTACTATTAGCTCCTCCACCGATCATCCTCACTTCTGGTATAACAATGTCTTTTTTCGACATTCCTGGAGTATCTTTTATTTTCCATTTTTGGATTAATTTCTCAAGATAAATAAACAACCATTTTATATTATACGCAACTCCTTCAAATATAGCTCTAATCAAATGCTCTCTTGACATCTCTAAAGAAAGGTTATAAATTCCGCCTCTAATTGTGTGATCGTCAACAGGTGATCTTTCTCCAATAAGCCAAGGGGTAAAAATAAGATTATTTGAACCAGCAGGTACATTTTCTACCATTCTATCGAAAATTTTATAGACATCTGGTACAGCTTCTTCTCTTAGCAATTCATCTTTATGATATAAAATTTTATCCCTTAAAAATGATAATGCTCCGCCAGCAATTTCTTGTTCATTAATTGCAAAATATCTACCAGGGATTCCAGATAAAATTGTTCCAATGCCATGGAAAATATCTGTTTTTTTAAAGGGTACGTGACAAATTACCCAGTCACTCGTGCCAATATAAATATGTGTATCGTAGTTTTTAACGGCACCCGATCCAATTGCAGCGGTTGCAAGATCAGGAGCTCCTGCTATAACTTTAACATTCTTTTCCAATCCTAATTCGTTAGCAACTTCGTTTGTTATTTGCCCAAGAATGTCAGTAGAATTTACTAATTCAGAGGGTAATTTATTCTGATCTAATTTGCACATTTTAATTAGCTTTTTAGAATACTTTATGTTATTGATCTTTCTTATATCTGTTAACCAATGTGCTCCTATAGTTGTGTAAGAAGAAGCAAACTTGCCAGTTAACTTTAGATTTATATAATCTTGGGGTTCCAAAAACATATAAGTTTTTTCAAAAATTTCAGGATATTCGTGTTTTATCAATAACATATGTGCTATTGGATCTTTACCGCTTAAGCCAGGAGCAGCACCAGTTCTCTTTACCCATTTTAACGCTTTTAGTATATTCATTCCAGAGAATTTTATTAAACCTTTATAAACATCTTTAATATAAGGAGCTCCTCGCGTATCCATCCAAATTATCGCATTCATTAAATGATTTCCATTCTTATCTAATGGGATTGTACCACTCCATTGACTCGTATTGGAAACGCCTACAATATCTTTAACTGAGACTTGTCCACTATCTATAACTTTTTTAGATGTTTTAATAATTGCGTTCCACCAATCATTTGGGTCTTGCTCAACGCCACCTCCCTTTTCTACGTGTAAAGGAACTTCTTGAAACGCCCAATCAACAACTTCACCATGGGTTGAGACGATAGCGGTCTTAGGTCCCCCCGTGCCATGATCTATCGCAAGTATATATTTTTTTTCTGAGTCTAACATATTTAATATTAATGTTGTTAATGTAAATAAAGATTATTTGAACAATGGATTTCAGATGATTGATAAAACTGTTAAAAATGCTTAAATATAAATATTTTAGGTATTATCATTTTTTTGTCCAGATAAGGGTTAAGGTATCGATTTTTCAGATTTATTGCAAAGGTGTAGAGTTAATTTCAAACTTAAAAAAGATAAAGAGAGTAGGTTTCATATTAATAGTTATTTTCTTAATGAGTATTTTCTTAAATTCAATTCAATTTCCAGAATCACAAGGAGAAGAAATATCAACTTTACACACTCAAAGTGAAAATTATTATACAACGCAAATATTAGAAGACCCCTCGTTTGATTCCCCTATAGGTTGTTGGAATTGCAGTGTTGAAGGAGATGAAACGGATGTGAACGCCACTATAAATCAAGGTGTCGCCAATTTTAATGTAATGGGAGCTCAGAATACCTTTTCTTTTATTGCTGATCCGCCTCTTGCTTCTGATTGGAATCATACTCTAAACCCGGAGTTTCCATCTTTCCCTGATTGGTATTGGTTTGATTCAAATGGTGCCTGTGTCTCCCATTATTGGAATGAAGGTCCAGATCAATCAGTGGCAATAAATTGGAACAAAAATTTAACTATGCCTGTTGATGTGTCTGACTATATAATTACATCAGCACAAATATCTGCAATAGTTAACGGAAGTGTTGAAACCTTTTCTGCTGATCCTCCTGATTATTCTGACGGTATAGAAACGGCCAATGATATTTGTGACGAGTATTCTTCTGGAGATTATACAAGGTTCTATGTTAAAATTTCGGATTTAGAAAGAAGTAAAAATTATGAAATCGCTCATTATCAAACTTTTGAATTAGGTCAGGATTCCAGTCCGGAAATACCTGACCTAAGCGATACTGAATTGATCTCGATCTCTGAAGAGGATTTAATCATATTTTTAACCTCAGTGCTTAATTCAGATAACCGTAATTTCACATTAACTATTGGTATGAGAATTTGGTGCGAGGATAATTTTCCTCAGGATAGCGACTGGTGGCAGATTTTAACTATAAAATCGATAAACCTTACATTTATATACGAGAAAAAGATCGATAAATTTACTTCATTATCGTGGAGTCAAATTGGGAATAAAATCGAAGATTTGAGCGATTATCAAATTGATATTATAGGAGCAAAGCTTAATTTCAAATACAAAATTGATAAATTCTGGCCTTCCTCATTATCTTCTAATTCTGATATAAGAATTATGGTAAATAATATTAAGATTTTAGACCCAGATAAGTTAATTGATACAAACATTACTGGTTTATATCAAGAAGCAAAATTAGGGGGTTATGATATCATTTCCTTAATTTCAAAAGAAGAAAATGTTTCTATAAAAATTCAACTCTATCTTGGGGATGAATTTATTTTTAATGAAATCATAAACATTTCTATTGATGACGTGTTTCTTGAAATCTCATATATCGAATTTATTCCTGAGGGAGATATATCAGTATTGTTATTATGGTTGTTTATAACCGTATTATTCGTGATTATTGGCATATTAGGAGTTTTAAGCGTGAGATCATATGTTATATTACCACGGCAGCAGAGAAAGAAATCTTATTTAGTACTAAGGACCCAAAAATTCAAAGACATAAGAAATCTACAAGCAATTATAGCTATGCATAAGCCTAGTGGACTTCCTTTATATTCTCATAGTTATTCTTCAATTATGAAAGGAAAGAAAACGCTATTTTCAGGATTTATCCAAGCTGTGTCGATTATTGGCGAAGAAATGACGAGAACTAATAAAAAGGAAGAAAAAATGAAGAAATCCAAAGATAAAATTGATTTTCATAAAGTTGTAGAACTAGATTTAAAGCAATTTTACTGTCTTGTTTTGGATGTGGAAGAATTACGGATGGTTCTCATTTTAAAGTCCAAATCTTCTAAACGCTTAAAGGAAATTCTGGTTCATTTTAGTTTTGCACTATATTTAAAGATATCAGATAGATTAAAGAATTCGAACAACGATCTTAGTAGCATGGATGAAATCCTACGACCCTTAATCTATGAGTATTTTGATATTTATTACAAAGATCCATTTAAAGTCAATATTCAAGAATCAGAGATTTTAAAGTATAAGAAGAAATTGAACCTTTCCAAATTTGAATTCCAGATTATGAACACCGTGTTTTCGATTTTAAAGGAGAAAAGCCATTTTAAATTGATGGATATCCTTGAAAGGGAAACAGATAAAAACGAAGATGAAATTATCAACGCATTAGAATCGTTAATTGAATTTAAATTGATTAAACCTATCAAATAGCATTTCAATCAAATTTTTTTATAAAAAGTTTATATTATAAAAAGATTAAGCTGAGCCTATGAGAAATTTATCTATTGATCGATAGCTTTTCTCATTAAGTTAATTAGTATTGCTTCTTATACTAAATTAAGGAAATTATGGTATTAGGTGATGATTTTTAATGGATTATGAGGAAAAAATAGCTAAAATTAAAAATATTGTGGATTTGCCTATAAGTAAGTTCAAGCCCGAAGAATTAAAGGCGATCCTTGAAAGATACGAAAAGAACCATGTTAAATCTAAAATAGCTTTTGAAAGAGCTAGGAAGATCATACCGGGAGGAGTAGAACATAACCTCGCTTTTAACTATCCTTTTCCCTTAGAAAGCAAGCGAGTTTTTGATTGCTATATGGAAACCATAGATGATGTTGTTCTAACAGATTATCTAATGGACGGGGGACCAATTATTCTTGGACATAATCATCCAGTTCTGACAGAAAAGATTATCGAAGTTATTCGAGAAATTGGACCTTGTCATGGAATCACTAACGAATACGAATACCTTGCCGCAGAGCAACTTCAAAAACATTTCCCTTCTTGTGAAATTATAAGGTGGCTTCAAACTGGAACAGAGGCAGATATGCTTGCTATAAGAATTGCCAGAGTTGCAACAAATCGTAAATGGATAATAAAAATGGGGGGTAGTTACCATGGATGGTCAGATCAATTGGTCTACGATATGCACGTACCTGGAACAAAGCTGTTAGAGTCACATGGAATTCCTAAGAATGTGTTTAAATATACCGATTCATGTCCTCCAAACGATATTGAAACACTACGACAAATGTTTAAGGAAAAAAGAAAAGTTGCTGCCGTTATAATTGAGCCAATGGGGGGTGAATCGGGAGCTAACCCAGTTAAACCTGGATTTAATAAAGAAGTGGAAGAACTGTGCCATGAAAATAAAACTCTTCTGATTTCCGACGAAGTTGTGTGTGCTTTTAGATTGCATATGGGTGGTGGTCAAGCTTACTACGGTTATGAACCGGATTTATCGGTATTTGGTAAAATTGTCGGACATGGATATCCCTCCGCTGCTGCTATTGGAGGTAAAGAAGAAATTATGAAATATTGCGCTGCGGGAGTGGGTGGTGGAAAAAGAGCTTACAGCGGGGGAACATTAGCAGCGAATCCTTTAACTTGTGCGGCGGCGTATAATGCCATTAAACTAGTTGAAGAAACTGGCGCAACAGAGAAAGCTGGAAAAGCAGGAACGCGCTTAGCAAATGGATTAAATAAAGTGTTCGAAAAATACGAGTTACCATGGTTTTCGTACAATTTAGGCGGTACAGTTCATTTTCATACCTCGTGCTTATTTGGATTGAGTTTTGATATTCCTGACCAAGTAGGGCAACTTCCATTAAGGAAAAAGTTTATGGAACATATGGGAGCAGCTTTAGTAGATCAAGAGATAATTTCTGTTGCAGGCAGTCGATTTTACATGTGTATTCTCCATTCTGACGAGATTATTGATGAGACAGTTCAAAAAATAGATAACATTTGCCAGAAAATTGCATAATAGACTTAGGTGAATAACTTGGGAAGTCAAAATGAAATAACAGAATCGTCTAATTTATTTAATGATGACGGCTCTCTCGTTCAAAGAGGATGGGCAAGAAAACCTATACTGAACTACAATAAAGATAAAATTGGAAAAGGTTGGTCTCGTATAAAAGAATGGGATCATTTTTCGGTTTTAAATAAGGACTTCGGATTTCAGTTAACGATAGGCGACATTGGATATTTAACCCAAATGAGTTATATTTGGTTAGATTTTGAAAAAAAAGAACGCGATGGAAAGGGTTTGTTTAAATTCTTTACTAAATCAAAGGTACTCCCTTTGAATTCGTTAGAAGATAGTGAAATTGAGTTTCCTACTGAAAAATTTAAAGCAACAATCTCAAGGCAGAATAATACAAGAGTCCTAACCATTGAAGATCCCTCGTTTCAAGACAAAGGGTTAAAAGGTAGTATTGTTTTACAGGACGATCCTAAAGCTGATAATACCGTAGTTGTAACGGGCTATAAAGAAGATCCAAGGTTATTCTATTATAACCATAAGGTTAATTACATGCCTGCGGAAGGCTCACTTATTATTGGAGATAAATCATACTCTTTTGAACCAGAAACATCGTTTGGACTCATGGATTGGGGTCGAGGAATATGGCCCTATAAGACTCATTGGTTATGGGGTTCAGCTTGCGGGCTTGTTGATGGTGTTCCTCTCGCCTTCAATATTGGTTACGGTTTCGGAGATTTATCTACTCATACTGAAAATATCATCTTTTATGATGGTAAAGCACATAAAATTGATGAAGTAGAGTTTCATCACGAGAATAGAGATCCAGCTAAACCTTGGAAGTTTACAAGCAACGATGATAGGTTTAAGATGACTTTAGATCCAATTATTCCACATAGAGAAAAACTCAATTTTGGATTAATCTATTTAAATTCTTCGTTGCTTCATGGATTGTATTCTGGAGAAGTCCTTCTAGATAACGGGGAAAAACTCAAAATTGAAAATATGTTAGGACACGCAGAAGATATTTACTGGCGCTGGTGAAATTTTTTAAAATGGGGGCTTATATATGCTCCTTATTATGTATTTCCGATTTTATTAGAGTCATTGCTCTTTCTGTTAATGATTTGATCTCATCAAATTTTCCCATGGAAATTAAATCTTTTTTTACAAGCCAACTTCCCCCCACCGCGATAACATTTTTTAATTTAAGAAATTCTATTAAATTATCATAATTAATTCCACCGGTTGGCATAAATTTCGCTGCCGGATAAGGTCCAGAAAATGACTTAAGCATTCTAATCCCTCCTGAGAGAACTGCTGGAAAAAATTTGAAAAAATCAAGCCCTCTCTCTAATCCCCATTCAATTAAAGAAGGATTATTAAGACCTGGGATTATATTAATATCATGAGCTATGCAATAATCAACTATTGTTGGATTAAATCCGGGAGTAACAATAAACTGAGAGCCCGCTTCAACAGCAGCTTTTACTTGCTCGATTTTGAGGATCGTTCCAGCACCTATTAACATTTCTGGAAATTCCCTTTTTAGTAAAGCTATAGATTTTGCAGCTTCTTCGGTTCGAAATGTTACCTCAACAATTGGTAAGCCTACCTCCAGTAAAACCTTTCCTAAAGGAATAGCCCTTTTTCTTTCTTCTATTACAGCTACGGGAACTAATCTCAATTTCCCTAATTCTTTAATAACATCCATTACTAACCGACTTGTGGTTAAATTTTTCGTATTCAATTTAAAAATATTTTAATTTCTTTAAACTTTTTTGAATAGTAAAAAAATTGGAGATTTAAAATTATGAAAGTCGTTGTTATTGGTTCCGGCTTAGCCGGACTTACTGCTGCTGCTTATATGTGTCGTGAAGGTCATGATGTAACAATTTACGAACAATATTCAGAAATTGGAGGTGTAACTACCACAATTCATAAGGATGGATATTCTTGGGATATTGGACCTCTTTTGTTAGAAGGCTTAGCTCCTCACGAAAAGCTTGGAAAAATCTTAGCTGAATTAGGAATCTCTGATAAAATAAGTGCTATTCAAGAGGATCGTGGCCAAGTGCTTCCTGATTTTGCGATATGGAGACCAAAAGAATATAAAGGAAAGTATTGGCGAAGAGAATACTTTAAAGAATTATTTCCATCAGAAAGTGAGGGATTGGACAGATATTATCGCTACTATGATCAAGTAATGACACTTATGGCTATTAGCAATCGATTAGAATGGGTAAAAGGTTTGGAAGCTATTTGGTTGAAATTAAAGATTTTTCCTAAATTCCTGAGGGTAAAGAAATTTATGGATAAAAGTGCTGCCGATATAATGGATTCTTTCTTTAACGAACCAAAATTAAAAGCAGTTTTTATGGGGATCCTTGCTGATTTCGTCGTAAAACCAAGTGAGTTCCCGGGGTTAGGAGTACCCGTTTCGAATGTTGAGACCGCATTTGATAAGCGCATTCCTCTTGATATTAAAGGTGGAAAATTGCCTGTATATCACTATATAAAGAATGGATGTGAGCAATTAGTAAACGCATTCGCAAGTTATATCAAAGAAAACGGCGGAAAAATTCTCACAGATAGCTTAGTTGAAAAAATATTGATTGAAAACAATAGAGCTGTTGGAATTAAAATAAAGAACGGAGAGGAATTACAAGCAGATGTAGTAATTGCGAGTGGCGGAGCACATAAAACTTTCTTTAGTTTAGTAGGAAAGGAAAACTTACCTTCAGAATTTATAACTAATGTCCAAAATTTAGTTCACATGGAGTCCGTATTAATGGTACATTTAGGTATAGATTTTGATCCAACTCCCCACCAGCGTGCAGCCCTGTGCTACTACTATGGTACATACGACATTGAAGGAGCAGTTAATCGTTGTAGGTCGGGCGATTTTCACGAGGGAAAACAAGGATTTTTGATATATGTTCCTTCAAAGCATTCACCTGAAATGGCTCCATCTGGTCATCATGCTGTTACCGTTTACACTATCGCCCCCTATAAACTTATTAAGGGAGACTGGAATTCACGTAGGGAAGAACTCGCTGATAAACTGCTCATCGAAGCTGAGAAAATAATTCCTGGTCTTAGGGAACATTCTACAACAGAAGTGATTATGACTCCTCTTGATTTTAAATCTCGTATCTTTGTTGAACGACACAGTTTTGGAGGATTGGCTCCAATAATGAATCAGCAAAGTCCCTCTCATCATACTCCAATCGAGGGTTTGTGGTATATTGGAGCACAAAGTGAATCCGGTGGTGGAGTTGCAGGTGTAGTTGCAGGAACACGAAGTGGAATTTTAAAGTTGTTAAAAGAAATTTAAATAAATCTCAATTATTACACTGAAAAATACAATAAAAAAGAAAAAAAAATTGATATAATTTAATTAATTATAAGCCTAGTTCTTTTAATTTTTCTTTATTTGCTGCAACTATTTCCGGTGTTAAATCGTACCATTTCCAAAAGATGAAAATTGTAATAAGTACTAAGATAGCGGGAATAAGAGCCGCGTGAACCCGAATTCCTAATAAAGCGAGATCGGGTGTTGGGCTTTGAGCCTGTAATTCTACATAACTCGTTACTCCTGCTGGAAAACCTGTCAATATGTGAACTAGAGCAAAAATCAACGCTTGAAATGAGCCACTTAGCCTAATAAAAAAAGCCTGATATCCATAATATATTGCAGCTTCTCTTTTTCCTGATCTTATAGCCACATCATCAAGAACATCCCCCATTGTCGGAGGATCCATAAACCATTGCCCTCCAAGACCGATCCCAAATAAAAACAGCGCGATCATAAAAAATAGAAAATCATTTACGAAAAACATCGGTAAAAAGGTTAGAACCATTACGATTCCAGCTACCAAGCTCATTCTTTTGTTGTTATTTACCTTTTGTCCTATGATAGTCCAAATTGGCATAGAAACAAGAGCACCTATTAGCATAAAAGCCATCAAAATTCCTAAAGTACCTGCATCTCCTTGAATTACATAAGTTATCATATAGGGTCCGGATGCCGAGAGTAACGCAACTGCACCTTGATATCCAAAGAAATAAATTACTTTTATCATGAAACGCCGATCTGTAATAGCCTTTTTAGCTGTTTTAAAGAATGGTTCATGGTCTAAATCTCTTGCGACTTCCTTATATTCTTGGTATCTAGCTCTCATTTTTGGATTTTCTCTCGTACCCGGTAACATAAAAAAAAACAGAATTAATCCTATCCCAACACCAGCCCAAGCCATAATACGATAAGTCTCAGGAAATCCTGTATCTATAAACATTGGAGGAACGATCGAGCCTACAGCAATTCCTATCATTCCCATCAATGTTCCTATACCAGTAGCTAGTCTGCGTTCAGAGCTACCCTTAAATTTATCAGGATATTGTGCCGTGGCATTTACATTCCAGAGAGTAAATAGGGTGTCATAAAGAATGAGGGTAAGTAAAAACCAGGTAAATATTAACCATTGGTCATTCACAGGATGCCAAGTCAATGGAACGAAAAAAATCGCTAGATATGAAAAAAGCCAAGGAATTGCCCCTAGGAAAACCCAAGGAAACCTCTTACCCCATCTTTTTTCCCAAGGCATATTAATCCGCTCCATTAGATACCCAATTAGAGGATCGTTCACCGCGTTCCATATCGAATAAATAGTAAGAGCAATTGCTGCAATTCCAACATTTAAACCTATTTCCACTTCATAAAAGAAGAAAACATAAAGGCCAAAAGCACCTGTAATCCACTGTGAAAAGGTTTGATACGCACCATAACTGATCATTATTGGAATTGAATTCTCGCGTGATTCTTTTTCTTTCTGTACTGCCATATTATTTCACTTCGTTTATTCTTATTAGAAAAACAAAAATTTTTTGTATTTTTTAATGTATAATTAGTCAATCTATTATATAAGACTTTAAAAAAATGAAGATAGTTATTTTTGAACCTCATCCAGACGATTTGTTATTCGGACCCGGGCCTATTCTATTAGAATGGATAGCAGAGGGAGTGCACGATATTCATGTTGTAACTGTAACAGACGGACGGGCTTGTTATAGATCAGGGCATGACATATTTACGGCAGATGTTGCTTCAATGACAGAAGATGATGTTGCTGAGATGAGAATTGACGAAGCTAAAAAATCAATTGAATTCTTGGGACTCCCTCTGGAAAATTTGCATCTATTTTATTTCCACGATGCTGATAGTCATAAGTATGTGAATGAAGGGATCAAAAAAGCTATACCTTTGATTAAAGATGCAAATAGACTTTTTTTACCAAGCACCAATAACGATCATGTAGACCATCAAGCTACATATAATATTGCAGTAAGTGCTGCTCAAGAATTAAATCTAACTGATATTGAATATTTTGTTTATTTTGAGATTTCCCGTGGAAGATTTCATGAAGACTCTAAAGATAATCAATTCCAATACACAATAAATGAGGAAAATGCATATATTTTGCAAGAGTGGTTAAAAATATATCAATCCCAAGCAAAGATGAAATGGACATGGAAGCAGTACACAACTTACATCCATAAAGCACGAACTTGGACTTATGCGAAGTACAATTTCGAAGATATTGGCAAATATTATAATTTTTGACATCTTTAGCAAAATTTAAATAGTTTTCTATTCGATAGAAGTATGGAGTACTAATTCGAATAATTATTCTTAACCAACCTAAAGTAAGATCATTTATCTTATTTAAGAATATTTGATAAATTCAAATTAGGGTGTAGCTTCGTAATTAGGAATTTTTAAAGAGGAAATAATTTAATGATCGATCTAATCTTAGCTATTTTAATGCTTATAGGCGGAATTGCTCTTATAATCTTTTCGAGTAAATATGCCGTAAAGCACTCGGCACTGCTCGCTACAGCTTTAGGAATATCACCGCTAATAATCGGAGTTACTTTAGTATCTATAGGTACGGATATTTCTGAAATATTTAATTCAATTATCTCGTGTTCTTTAGGTCACGGAGATATTGATGTAGGAGATTCTGTAGGTTCAGATCTTACCCAACTCACGTTAATCTTCGGAATCTTGCCAATAGTTTGCGGCGCATTTCATATTCGTAGAAGAGACATAATAATTCTAGGTTCTTGTGAAGTTTTATCTCTTATTGTGATATTTACAATTGTTGAGAAAGGATATATCACTCGCCTAAATGCAATTTTTATGGTTTTCAGTCTAGTTATTTATTTTTGGTTAATATTTAACGCGAATAAAGAGAGTATAATGCATAGAGTAGAATTGATAGAAACGACGCAACCAACTAAGAAAAAAAGATTCCATTTGTTAATTGCTGTACTTGGTTTTGGTGGCGTGACTATTAGCTCATTTATGATAGTACAATCGGTAATTTTTATATCACAAGCTATACACATTCACGAATATATTATTAGTTTCTTCGTTCTTGCTATCGGCACATCCCTTCCAGAGCTCGTAGTTGATATAAACGCGCTCAGATGTGGTCACCATTCTATAGCTATTGGGGATATTGTTGGTTCCTGTATTGTAGATTCTACATTATCTATTGGCATCGGTCAAGTCTTCTTCCCTCAAGCTGTCACAGCAGGATTAGCGGTTCCAACAGTGTTATATACGCTTTTCGCTAGTATTATTGTTATTGTTACCATCGCAATAAGGCAGAAAATGGACAAAAAAGCGGGAGTTTTATTTATTATACTTTATTTATCTGCTTATTTTTTGCTTTTCAACGTTAACATAACGGTTTGATCTATAACATTTTTATGAAAAATTTTTTATTCAGGTAAGTAAAACTTACATACTATGCATTGTTTTACCTTTAATCGTCTTTCAGGTCCGAGAATAATATATTTATTCTTCATACCTCCACCGCATTTAGGACAATTTTTCACAAAACTTTCCTTTATTGAATTAAGAACTAGCTGGATATTTTTTTCTAATTTTAGTAAATTATTTGCATTCTCAATTATTTTTTTCGCAGAGATTATACCAATTCCCTTTATCCAAGCTAATTCTTCTGGTTTAGCCTCTGCGATCTCTTCAATGGTTTTAACTCCCGCTTTATTCAAATTAGTGGCAGCTATAGGTCCAATTCCACTAACCCGTTCGAGCTCGTTCGACATTAGAAACACTTGAAGCTTTAAATTTTGCTTGAGATTGACAAATATTACTTCTTGAATGGATTAAAATGAATTTTAACCTTCAATTATTTTAAAATTGTGATATTATAATAAATAATGGTAATTCTAACAGATAAAATTTTATATCATTAAAAAAAGAAAAAATTGTTTTAAAAATTATTTTTCTATTTGGCGCCCAACTCCGTAATACATTAATAAACCGCCTAAAATAGCTAATATTATACCTGTCCCTGCTAAGACCAATCTGAAAGTTGCGTTGTCTAATGTATTAGAAATAAAGATTAAATACATAAATGTCATAAGCGCTATAAACCCATATATGAAGAACTTCCACTTTTTCTTTAAAATTTCATCCTCAAACTTCTGATAAATCTTAATTGAGAAGTAAAGCGCTGGTATAGTAGCACAACATGTTAAAACAAGTACAACATAAACAAAGATTGGGAAGCTCCAGACAGGGGTCCAATTGGGAGGTCCAATAGTTACACCAAAACCAGGAATTAGCAGGAAAATTCCCATGCAAAGTACAACAATACCGTAAGCGATAAGAATTGCTAATTGTTTGCTCGTAGATATTATTTTTTCAGATTTTAAGAGAATTAGGTCAAAAACTACAACAAAAATTGGGGCATAGATCGCCCCAAAGTTAGTGAAAAAGTTAAGGAGTAGTACAATAGATACATCGGTTAAGGGTGCATATATAAAATTTATAAGAACTCCAATTGCAGGGGATATATAAAGTCCTGCGAACATTATATTTAATCGTTTTCGATCTCTTAGCAAGATTCTGATAGCCAAGTAAAGAAAAACCGCTAGAATCACGCCTTGGGCTATATAAACGGTTAAGAATCGACCAGGTGTTAGTTGAAAATAAACCATAGTATAATCACATTTGTTTTGTTAGAGGTTATCCTTTCATTCAATAATTTATTTTTATCGAATTTTTTTATTGTTATTATTATTAATTGTAGTTTTCTTATTTAATTGTGATTTAAACTAGTACGATAGTAGATGAAAATAATTCATACAACTATCATTTTTTAAGAAAAGTCCGTTGCCTAATTGGAAAAATAAAAAAATAGAGTGGAATTTTATCTAATTTTCTTTCCATTCTTGTCCACATTGTCCACAGCGATATTTTTTTCCATATACACGTGGATAATCACTGATTATTCGATTTTTATCAGTAGACTCATGAATCATATTTTTATTTTCCTCACCGCATGATGGACAACGGCGACGACCTTCTGTTTTCTCAATTGTAAGGATCTTATCTTCTTCCATAGTATTTCAACTCTAAAAAGAAGGAATTTTTAATATAATCTTTTTGTTTGATAATATTATAAAGTCTTTGCTAATAAAATCTTCTTAGAAAAATAAACTATCTTACTTTTATGCAGGTTTGGTCTAAATGATTTGATATTTTTAGAGAGATCCTCGTCCATTAGATTCCTCTCCATTTGATTTTGCTCGTTTAAACAATTCAGGGTTTAAAAATTTCAATTTTAAGTTGATGTAATTTAAAACTTTGTTGAATAGATCGGTAAGGTCTTTCTTTTTATCTTGAATTTTTAAGCAATAAAGAAATTCAAGTTCTTTGGTTTTTTGGATTAAGTTAAATTCTGTTATGTTTCTCTTATTTGGAGGTTCTTTTTGAAAAACTAAAAAAGTATCTACACCAACTAAAACGGATATGCCATTGAAGTTAAAAAAATTTCGAAAATCTGAAAAACTTTGAATTGAATAGTTAGAAATCGAATTAATATTGTAAAGATTCACCGCTATTATTATTGCATCAAAATGCTTAAAATACTCGTTTTTATGGATTAGATCTTCAAATTCATTGGCAATTGCAATTCTCAATTTTATAGGAATGCCCTCATATTGAAGAAAAAATTCATATATTAAGTTTTTTGAGGAGTATTTTAATGCCATTTCTTTCAGATAATCTATAAATATCTCTAACTTCGAATCTTCAGTTCCTATCAAACCCAGATTAATGGAAAATATAATATCCTTCAAGACTTCTTTATTAAAAAAAAATAATTATGGCTCTTAATTTAATAATATAATAAAATAAAGCAAATATAAAATATTGATTAAACTATCTTGATAAAATGCTGATAATTTACGCGTTACTAGTATTCATGGTATTTATCTGGAGTTTTTCATTTGTTCTTGTAGATATTGTAGTGGAATTTATGCCACCAATGTCTCTTGCGTTGACTAGATTTGTTATAGTCTCATTAGTGTTTATTATAGTTGATATATACTTACTCATAAATCGAAAAATACAATATAATAAATTAGAAGAAAAAAAAGAAAAAGTTCTTTACTCTAAAAGGGAATGGATGTACATTATTATTGCTAGTTTTTGCGGGCTTACGCTTTTCTTCGCTATTCAATATTCTGCTATTGATCTAATCGGACCTTCTCTACCGGCTTTATTTGTGTGCTTATTATCTCCCGTATTAATCACTATCTTAGCTTTATTTTTTTTTAAAGAAAAATTAACAAGTATCAAACTAATAGGATTTGGTATTGCTACAATTGGAGGTTTTTTATTAGTGACGGGGGGCGATTTAGGAACACTTACTCCTAAAACACCTAATTTCTTAGGGTATATATACGCTCTTATAACACCTTTGTTATGGGCGGTGTATACAATTGTTACAAAAAAGATATCCAAAGAGAAATCTAATTTAATTACACTCAAATATATAGCTTATCTTGGAACAGTGGAATTGTTTATCTTCGTTTTAATAAATAACGAACTACTAATTTTTATCCAAAATTTAGCTAATGTCGTTGTTTTAATAACTGGCCTATATTTAGGTGTTGGTTGTTATATAATTGGTTATTTTATTTGGCAAAAATCCCAAAAGGAACTTAAATCTTCAAAAGGAGCCTCATTCTTATATGTAGAACCTTTTTTAACTTTAATCTTTTCGATACTTTTGAATAGAGCTGAGATTATACTAATATGGAACCTTATGGGAGGTTTTATTGTTTTAATCGCTGTGTTAATAATAAATTATAAATAATAAAAATTTGGAATATATTCTATTTTATCTCAAACCTTTTCTAAAAATGTACTTATAGACCAAAAATTATAAAAGAATAGTAAAGAATATTGATTTTTATGAGATATCAATTGCTTTTTATTGGAGATAGTTTAACTGAAGGAAAATTAGGTATAAATTTTGTAGATCTGATCAAACGTAGATTTCCTGATTCTATTTGCCATAATAAAGGAAAAGGTGGAGAAACGCTACAAGAGGTCACCAAACGCCTTATAAAGATTCTAGAGAAAGATAAACACAAATATGATCTTTTAGTAATTGAAGCTGGTATTAACGATCTTCTCTTACCACACATTAAACAAAGATGGCCTTTTATGAGTATAAAACAGGTAACTCCTGTGTCAGAGATGGGCAATTTACTCGAGCAAAGGTTAAAAACCATAACATCCCTAACTAACGCTAAAATAGTAATAACGACTTTAAGTTGCATAGGAGAAATTTATAATTCTCAGCTAAATCAAAATAGACGACTAATTAACGAGCAAATAAAGAGAGTTGGAGATAAATATAATACCAATATTGTTGATGTTAGTTCAAGCTTTGACGATATTATAATAAATAGTAGTTCAAGTAGTTACCTTATGGATAATCCAATAAACCTTATGATTGATTATTTCAGGTCTAAAAAATCGAGATGGGCTGATAAAATAAGTAGTAGAAGAAATCTCAGTTTGACTATTGATGGAGGACACCTTAATAGTAAAGGAGCACAAATATATTGTGAGGAAATATCTAAATTATTGGATAAACTTCTATAATTTAAAAAAAGAAAACAATAAATATTATTATAGAAATTTTAAAGAAACGGCTTCTAATTCTTTAGCTAGATTATCATCAATAGGTCTTAGAGGACTTTTATCTATCAATTTCGACGCTTGCTCCTTTGCTCTTTTTCGAGCAGATTTCGCACCTGACTCCTTCCACATGTCTCGAGACATGCGATCTATTACTGGACCAGTCATAAAAAGCTCTTTTCTGAATAATTTTAATGTTGAGGGATGTGAAAGCAATTCTTCTTTATTATCATAATCCTTAATGATATCAGACGCAAAAGGCGTCCCGTAATCTTCTACACCTCTTATAAGTCTTTTTACCATTCCTGCTATCTCGTTATCTATTATTAATTTTTCAATGCTTTGGGTGGATTCAAAATCTAGCATGCCAGCTCCCGAAACCATGTTAACTCCCGCAAGCCCTGCTAAAAGAGCACCCATGCCTGCTTCGAAGCCAGATTGAGCGTCTGGAACTTTAGAATCGCTTAAACCCATATAAGCATGAGTGGGCATTTTTAGAAATTTGCCCATCTCTACATCTCCTAAATTAATCATCATGGTTTCAATTGCTCCCATTGGAGTGGTTCCTTGCTTCATATCTAAAATTGCTGGTGAGCCTCCCCATATCAAGGGAGCGCCTGTTTTTGCTAACTGTCCAATTACAACTCCTGCTAGACATTCAGAACAATGCTGAGTTATCGAACCTATTAAACTCATTGGAGCGCTGGCCCCTGCTAACGGCATAGAAACGAACTCAGAGGGGATCATACTCACTGCAGCATCTATAAGGGACTGAGTAGTGAGATCCGACCATTTTAAGGGAGGACTAGGGCAAGCATCAAAAATTGCTAATGGTTTCCTCGCTAAATCGTCTTCAGAGAGTCTACAACTCAGCAATAATTCCTTCATTATTGAAAAACTTTCTTTACGAAATGTTCCTGTCACAACTGGTTTATAGCAATTTATTAAAGCTGTAGCTAATCTATGCCAATCTTGGGCTTCTTTCGGCACATCTTGATAAATCAAGGCAGTACTTTGAGCTTCTATGTATTTTAGATGCTCAACCACTTTAGAAAATCTCACAAAGTCTTCCTTAACTGCGTTTCTAATTTCTCCCGTAGTTTCGTCAAAGTACAAAATTGCTGCAGAACCAGGATCGAAGTGAACATTATCCGCTGCCAGAGTGATATGTTCTTTTCCTTCTCTATCAAATAATTTAATTTCGTTTGGAACTGTTTTGAGACACTTTTCTACTAAATCGAAAGGAATGAAATATCGTGAGCCTTCATGAGTAATTCCCTCGTTTTTAAACAACTCTACAGCATCTTCATTTTCTAAAAAGATACCCAAATTTTCTAATATGTATTTAGCCTCGTTATATATCTTATTTTTATGTTCTTCATCTAATACCTGTACTTTCGGTCTTAATATTCCCATTATTGTGTTCACACTCTACTATTAATTTCTATAATGAATCAATTACTTTTCTAATTTCGCGTATCGTATCTGGAGATGTTCCACAGCATCCCCCGACGACTTTAGCACCCAATTGAATTATTTCGCGAATATCACTCACAAAATCCTTAATGGGTTGGTCATAATGTGCTCTACTATTACTATCGATTCTTGGTTGCCCAGCGTTTGGTTTTGCAGAAATCGGTCTATCAGTAAGGTTTTTTAGTTCTTTTATTAAATGTACCATCTCATCAGAACCTAGTGTACAGTTAGCACCAATTACATCGACATTTGCGTTTTCTTGTATCTGCACGCATTTTTCCAATGAGTCACCCATTATAGTAAAAAATCCTCTCTTAGTTTGTTTATAAGTCATAGAACTAATTATCGGTTTTGTTGAAATACTCCTTATCGCTTCTATTGCAGCCACCATTTCTTCAATATCGGACATTGTTTCAATATGCCAGAGGTCTACTCCATTTTCTAAAATACTTGCTTGTTTTGTGAAGCTCGATACCCAATGCTCTGGTGTGGCTTTACCTACGGGAGGTCGAAATTGACCAGACGGACCAATATCAGCTACAATTAAATGATTGGGAGGACAAGCTTTTTTGATGATTTCTAATGCCCGTTTATTTATTTCTTCAATTTGATTTTCCACTTTGTAGGTTTGTAAGTTTAAATAGCTTGCTCCAAATGTGTTAGACTGGCACATGTCTGCTCCTACATCATAATATGCTTTGTGAATCTCATAGATGACATCGGGTTTTTCGATATTAAGCGTATCAGGAAGCTTCCCGGGCTTAATACCACGTTTGAATATTTCTGATCCCATTCCTCCGTCAAATAATACGATTTTGGAATCATTTTTTAACCAATCGTGAAATAACATAATTTTTACCCCTATTAATTGATTTTCATTTATTCAATAATTCTTTAACTAATTTGACAGCCTCTACAGCGCTACCAGCGAACCCATCTGCTTTACATTCTTCAGTCCATGATTGATTAACGGGAGCTCCTCCAATGATAACTTTAAATTTATTTCTTATCCCTTTTTTTTCTAAAATATCAACTATTTTTTTTTGACCAAACATGGTGGTAGTAAGTAAGGCAGAAACTCCAATCACATCAGCTTTCTTTTCAATAGCAGTATCAATGATTTTCTCAACAGGTACGTCAGCGCCTAAGTCATAAACTTCAAAACCATTTGCGCTTAACATTGTACCCACAATAGTCTTTCCTATCGAATGAATATCTCCTTCTATTGTCGCTATCACTACAGCTCCTGAACTTATCCTTTCCCCACTATTTTTTAACTTTGGTAAGAGAATGTCCATGGATTCTTGCATAATTGTACCACCAAGCATTAATTCGGGTAGAAAAAATTCTCCTTCTTCCCATAAATCTCCAATTCTTCGGATTCCATCTCCATATCCTTTTTCAATTACTTCCAGTAAATTCATATTTTCGTTTACAGCCCTATTTGCTAGTTCAATGGCTTTTTCCTTTTCTAAATTTACAATAGCATCAGAAATTTCCTTATAAAATTGCTCGTGAGTCAATTTATTATCTCCTAAAAACTTTTTCTGTATAATTTTAACATTATCTTGGTTAACTAATTAAAATTTCGGATTTCATAAGAGAAAAGATAGTTCTAATGTTCTAAGCCCTTAATTATTATTCCATTATTATCAGATTATTTAACTAATAAAGAAATATAAAATCTTAACCTCTATTAGATTTAAAATCAAAATCTCAAATAATTTAATATTGTAAAAGTGATCTACAATGTCTAGAAGATATTACGCAAAAGGTAAAAAAACATACGCTAAGGACCAGAGTTTTGAACAAGACCAAGTTGGAGAAGAAAAAGAACGTTATCTTATTAGTATTGACTTAATGAGCTTAAAAACTCTAAAAGATTACGATATAATGGGATGGCGCGGCGAATTCTATTTCAAAGCGGACGGTCCTAAAGTTTTTAAGTCGAGATTCCCAAATAAAGGTACTATAAAGCTTCAAAGGAATCAAAACTTTACATCTAAGGCCGATATGAACATATGGAGCCAATTTAAAACAGTAAAAGCAGGAGCTGAGGCTGTAGAAAGAGTAAAAATAATATTGAGAGAACAAGATCATCTAAAGAAGGACTCCACAATTGCAGAAGAAATGTATGAAATAGTTCTTCCTTCTAAAACTCGATACGATATTTTGCAAGACTCTAAGGAACAAACCAAAGCGAAGTTACGAATTCAGGCTTCAAGAACGAGATATTAGGCAAACAATTTTCATTTTTCCTTTTTAATGGAAAAAATATTTAAATAAAAATTTTTTTTATTGTTTTTAAATTTAGAGGGTGTTTAAAATGGGAAAAGCATTAGGAATT
>JAEOTS010000174.1 GCA_016839745.1 Promethearchaeota archaeon | reverse complement strand
GTTTCAACAGGATTAATAAATTTATGATCCATATCAAAATTACAGATTTATAATTTCTATAATTGAAATAATCTTAGATCAATTATTATTCTTATTTTAAAATTTTATTAAAAAACAAATATCTAAGCAAATCTTATTTATTTGTAGAGTTTTCCTCAAAAAGGAATATAAATGAGACCTTAATTCTGATGTCCTGTTCTTCTAGCAGCTATTTGTCCCACTTTTCTACCGGGAGGGGCGTTTCTCGAGGTTGTTGTTGGTTTATGAGGACTTTGTTTTGCACCACCTCCATAGGGGTGGCTTGCCGCATTCATAGTGACCCCTCGGACAACCGGCCATTTTTTAGCTTTAGAACGGTAAGCATAATGCGCATTTCCTGCTTTTAGGAAAGGTTTATCTGTTCTCCCCCCTCCAGCAACTACCCCAACAGTGCAAAGGCAATTTAGATTGAACCACTTCGTCTTTTTCGACCGAAATAACAATTCAATGTTATCACCTGCTCTATTTCTTACAATAGCGGCAACTCCAGATGCTCTCGCAAATTTACCACCATCTTGTGGAGTTCCCTCAATATTAAATACCAGAGTTCCGATGGGAATTTTTCTTAAAGGCAAGATATTTCCTACTTTCACTTCTTGACCATATCCTGTTTTAGACTGGATAAATTCTTGTCCTTCATAAATACCTTCTGGAGGGAGCCATAGACTTTTTTCACCATCTTCATACTTAATCCTTGCTATTGGAGCACCTCTTCCAGGAGCGTGAACGAATTCTGTTACTTTAAATTTAATTAATTTCTCATTCTTTATGAAAGGACGATACTTAACTTCTCCCACATGTCGGTGACTAGGAGATCGGGCCCATAGGTGACCGTATCCTTTCCTTTGAGCTAATATACGCTTTCCCATAAAGTTCACTTATTATTTCGAATTAGTAATATCTAATTAATAAAAGTATAAATTTTTTATTATTTTAAAAAGAATTTATTGATTTTTGAGAATAAAATATGGAATTAGATTAGAGTTTATTATTTCTTAATAACTCGTCAATATTATAGTTAAATGCGATTGGAATTTCTCTTTCTACAAATTCACCTGCAATATTAGTCAATAATAAATTTTTAATTTCCGTTACATCACTAGTTTGTCCAAGCACCCATCCCAATTTAATGTATCCGACTTCTGGTAATAGATTTCTCCCCGGTATAACTCCTAAATCTTGAAGTTCTCTTCCTGTTGAATAGACATTCATCCCAACATAACCGTGAATTGTCTGTGTAGTCATGATAATTGTTATATTTTCTTGTATTGCTCTTTCTATTGAATCATAGATATGGGTACTTACGTGACCAAGACCTGTTCCAGCAAATACAATTCCTTTATAACCTTTATCAATGTAAAATTCGATTACCTCATTTTCCATTCCAGGATAGAAATAAATGAGGGCTATATTCTTCTCAAAATTCGTTTTGAGTGTAGTTTCAGATGGATTTCGATTTCTGTAATTATTTTTAAAAGTTTTAATCTTCCTATCCTTTACCATTCCTAATGGTATATCATCGATAGTACGAAAAGTATCTCTTACTGAGGAATGCATTTTTCTTACTAGCGTTCCCCTGTGAATTAACCCGTAATCATGAGATGGAGAGCCTAGCATAGTCACTACAACTTCAGCTATATCCGAAGTGGCTACAGTGGCAGCGTTTATTAGATTTATAGCCGCATCTGAAGAGGGACGATCGGAGCTTCTTTGACTCCCTGTTAACACAACTGGAATAGATAAATCTTTTAACATAAAAGATAAGGCGGCGCTAGTAAATGACATAGTATCCGTTCCATGTCCTATAATTATCCCATCAAGACCAGAGTCTATTGCTTGTTTTACTTTTTCTGCTAATTTTTGCCAATATTCAGATTTCATATTTTCTGATAATATCTCGAAAACAATTTCGCAATCAAGGTTACAAATCTCAGCTAGCTCAGGAACGGAACTATATAATTCACTTGGAGTAAATGATGGTATAACGGCCCCAGTCGTGTAATCTAATCTTGAAGCGACCGTTCCTCCAGTCCCTAGTAATTGAACCTTAGGTAAGGCTTCATTATATGGAAATTCTTTTTCTGGAAATTTGTAGTTTGCTTCTCTTTTTCCGATTTTTTTTATATTTTTTATATCAGAGACATTTATTCCAACATTATAGTTGTTTTCAAGCTTGATTTCAATAAAATCAGGAGCAGAGTATTCGCTTCTAGGCATTACTATTCCTTCTAATTGCGTTTTATTTGTAATAATTTGAATGATATCCCAGATTTCTATTTTATATTTCTTTAAAACATCTATAGATTTACCTTTATATCCTTTTAGTTTATCTTCCACTTATTTCATCTCCTTTAATTTGTTTGTTATCTGTAATTTTAATTCTTTAGAAACGATCTCACCATCGATTTTTCCCCGTACCTTTTTCATAACTTCTCCCATTAGTGGTCCCATGGACCTCATACCTTTTTCTTTAATGATTTTTATGTTTTTATCTACTATTTCTTTAATTATTATTTTTAAATCATCAAATGAGAGAGTTTCAAGATGGAGTTTCTCTATTGATTGTTCTATAGAAAGATTTGGAGAATCTGCTTTTAACCTCATTATATCTTCAATAGCTTCCTTTCCTATGTTTTCATTTTTCAATTCTTGGAAGATTTTTATATAATCATCATTAGTTATATTTTCTATTTTTCTACCTTCACGCTTAATAGCTTTTGCTTTGTTTAGTAATGTATTTAAGACAATCGAAGGTTTTTCGGGATAGATTTCGATTAAACTATCAAATAGAGAGAGTTTCCCTTTAAAAATTAAGTCTTTAATAGAACTCTGTTCTACTTTATACTTTTTAGCATAATCTTCAATTATATCCCAAGGATAATTAGGTAAAGTGTTTCGAATTTTTATAATTTCTTCAGCTGTATTCATAATAGCGGGAGAATCTGTATCCGGATACAATCGTGCTCCACCGTGTAATTCTCTCAAAAACTCGGTAGTTCCATTTTCAAGAGCCTTTCTTGTCTCAGGGGGAACACCTTTAAAAACATATTCGATTCGATTAATAATTATATCTGCTGCTTTATTGAGTTCTTTGTTGGTTCCCAGAATTAAAACGAAACAATCATTTTCTTTCGAATTCAATTTGTTCTGAATCTTTTGTATCTCATCTTTAGATAAAGTATAATTTTCTAAATTTTCGTCAGAGTGTATTATCCCCTTTAAACCTGAAATAACTTTGACCTTACTACTTACTTCAGTCCCAAATCTATAATCTTCCATTAACTGTTTTCCAAAAATACCCTTAAAATCTTTAAAATTGAAACCATGGAGTCTTTTTCCCGATTTTAAGCCACTCGCAATGAACTTAGATTTAGTTTTTGCCATCAAACTAGTTAAATCTACAGGCCCTTTAGGGAGGTCCTTTTCATTTACTCCTCGATTTTTTAGTTCTTCTCTAATCTCTATCAGACCAAGCTGACGTGAAATTTCATGATTAATCAGTAAAGGTATCCAACTCAATTTTTGAACTCCTTTAATTTCAATTCTGGTTCCAGATTTAATGCTTACATTAACATCTTGCCTAATTGAGCCAAGTACTTTTTTAACATTAGTCATCCACAGGAGTAATCCAATTCTTTCAGCACATTCTCTACATTCTTCAGGAGTATTTATGTCAGGTTTAGTTGTTACTTCCACTAATGGAATTCCAAGGCGATCTAATCTGTAAAAATTAGTTTTATTTTCAGTTTTTATTTTCCTAGCAGCTTCTTCTTCTAAGCTTAATATGTCGATTCTGATTTTTTTATTGTTCTCCAATGCTATATATCCATCCGTACCTAGAATCATCGTACGTTGAAACCCCGAAGGGACGCTTCCATCGAGATAATTTTTCCTACTTACGTGCATCTCCTCAATAATATTTGCGTTAAGAAGTAAAGCTAATTCTAACGCAATTTTTCTAGCTTCTTCGTTACAGGAAAACGGGGGAGTATCGTCCAACTCATAAGTACAAATTACATCGTTGTAACCTTCATAGATGATAGTCTTACCCTTTTTGTATTCCGTTAGCATAGCTTTATCAAATGTGCCCATTTCTCCCAAGACAGGTCTCATATACCTCATTGTATTAAAATCTGGCGCTCTAGTTCCTTGTAGCTTGCTTGGACATCTACAAAACAATTTTTTGTCCGTATCAAGTTGCTGATGAATTTCTAAGCCGCATATTAATCCTAATTCTTCATAATCGAATTTGTACATAATAAATCATTTAAAAATAATATACTACTACTATGAACTGTTTAATTCATTTTACAATTTGAATATATTGTATGTAAAATCTATAATTTAGTTTTAAATCTTTATAATTACAATTCTTTTTATTTTACCGTTGGTAAATAGAAATAATTAATCAATTAAAGGTTTTGAGACATAATATCCATCAAGATTATAACCAATCTCATAAAACCAATCCCTCACGCCTATACCACTTATTACAGCTAATTTTTTAGAGTCAAAATCTTCGAGAGCAATTTTTTCAGCATTTTCCATCAGCAATTTTCCAAAACCACGATGTTGAAGTTGTGTATTCCTTTGAGGTTTATTATCTTTAGGAACTAATTCACCTACGACTTTCACTTCCCTTACTACCATTGTTTTTCCATCATTCAACTCATGCCTATGAGCATATTCTGAGGGTTTTCTTAATCTCAGGTATGCTACAAGAAAATCTTCCCTTTTATTTTCATAGGATAAAAATATTTCTTGACCATTCGAAGCGTCATAATCATGACGATACAATTTAATATCTTCAAATTTGTTTTCATCAATATTTATCGATTTTCTAGCAATTCCATATTCTCGACATCTAATGCAATTACATTTAGAGTTAAGATCTTCTAGCTTTTTGTGTATTAATTGTCTTAAATTACTCTTTTTGCATCCAGCTTCAATAAGAAACGCAGGTATATCTCTCATTATTCTCTGTATTCTCACATAAGAGGGAATATTTTGTTTTGCATTTGATAATAAATCAACCAATTCATCTAATGAATATGGTGTAAATTCGCCTGCTTTCCACCAATCGTATAATTTAGTTCCTTTAATTACTACGCAAGGGTAAATTTTTAACATATCTGGGCGATAATCTGAAGAAGAAAATAGGACATCAAACATTTCTAAATCTTTAGAGTAGTTAGAACCAGGTAAATTAGGCATAATATGAGCATTTATCTTTAAACCAGCATCTCTTGCAATCCTTATAGCATTAATACTGTCTTGGGATGTGTGACCTCTATTTACTTTTTTATAAATATCATCTGATACGGTTTGAATTCCGATTTCTACCCTTGTTGCTCCATAATTAAGCATCATGTCTACATATGGCTCTGTGCAATAGTCAGGTCTAGTTTCAATTGTTAATCCTATTAGTCTTCTTTTAGATTTCTCTGCAATTCTTTTTATTTCCTTTAAAGTATCAGTTCTCCTTTCCGCTATCCCTTCGTAAGCTCCCTTAATGAATTCTTCCTGATAATCAATAGGTGAGGATAAGAAAGTCCCACCCATGCATACAAGCTCGATTTTATCTACAATATGGCCAATTGCTTCTAAATCTCTGATTCTACTTTGTACTTGTTCGTAAGGGTCATAATTATTATGGATAGATCTCATCGCAGCCGGCTCATGGCCTGTATAGGATTGAGCTACCTTTTGATTTGGTTGAGAATCTTGTCCTGGACAATAAACACAATTTCCGGGACAAGGAAGAGGTTTTGTCATTATTGCAATAACAGAAACGCCTGAAATCGTTCTAGTTATTCTCCTCTTTAAAAGTTGTATAATAACTCCTAATTCTTCCTCATTAGCATGATGTAAGATTTGAGCGTTCTTAATAACCTTATAATAATTATACTTCTTCCCAAATTTCCCTTTTAAGTTCGTGATTTTCTGTTGGGGAAAGTTAGGATGAATCATTAAATAATCAATAATTTCCCTTGAAATTTTTTTGACTGTTTCCGAATTTGTTAGTTCATTCATTCTATATGATATAAAATGTAAAAAGTGAAAAAAATGCTTCTCTTTTTGATTTTATAATGGATTTTTTGCACAATCTATTTAGTTTTTATTATTAGAATTTTACACATTTTTTATGTTTATTAATCATCTGAACTAAAATTGTTTATATGGGAGGGTATGGAGAAGGGAGAATAATTTTAAGTTGTAATAATGATCTTAATCCATCTAGAATCGAATCCTTGTTTTCTTCATGAATTAAATTGATTATATTCTTTAAATCAAATTCATTTTTGGTTTTAACTACCGATAAAATAACATTAACTATTCTTTTTTCTAGTGTAGTTAAAGAACCAGATTTCATAACTTTAACAAAATAAATTTCATCTTCTGTCAATTTAAAGGGTTGATTGTAATGAAGAAATAAAAATTGGTTTATAAAAAATTCAGTCTTTATATTTATTTCTTTTGAGGATCCTTTATAATTATCTAATAAATCAGAAAATTCGCTATTTATTGCTACAGCGAGAAGATTAAATTGTTTTTTTAACCTTTCAGAACATTTATCTTTAGTGATTAATATGCATCTGAGAGATTTGAAATCACAAATTAGAAAATTAAAATGTTTAAAGTCTAACTCGATTATATTTTCAAAAAAATTATTGACCTCTTTTCTTTCTATAGTAATTGATGGCTCAGATTCAATGATATCTTCACTGAAAACAGTTATAGCTTGAATAAATCCTGAAATTAGAAAATCATCTTGTTCTTTAAAAATGGAGATATCTTTGGAGAAAATAGGCAATCCGCTTTTTCTTTCCACAATAAGTATTGCTTGGATGTTCCAAACATCTTTAAAGATTTGGATTCGCTCCAATAATTCTAAATCTTTTTTCCTTTTCTTTGGTATTAATATTTGCGATCTTACATATAAAGCAAGTAAAGCACCAATTATACTAGAGAGGATTAGTATAATTGCCCATATGAAAAAAGGACTTATAACTTCCTGTTCATCTTTAACGGAAAGAAAAAATGAGAATTGTTTTGCTTTATAATAAGAACTTTCTTTTAGTATGTAGATGTCTATTTTATAGTTTCCTTTAAGACTTTCTGGGATTAATAGATTTAACTCGTAAATCCCGCCATCTTTTTCATTTAATATTCCTATCCCGTATTCCCAAGAGAAAGTAACATTAGCACCTTCAATATTTATATTTGAGCCTGATTCTTTTAACCAAATTTCAATGGCAATATTCTCTCCTCTACTAACTTCAACTGAATCCTCGAAACCAATTGTGGTAACATCAATTTCAATTAAATCTAAAGTGACAGTTATGATTTTGAATGATGTTTCATATCCTGCACGTTCTAGTTCAATTTTTGCTGTATATACATCCAATAAAAGTCCAGTTGTATTAAAAAATATAATAAATTCCCCAGCTATAGAAGTTATATTATATGATGTGGGCCAAGTTAGGCTACAATTAGCCCCACTAATTAATTCTCCTGATCCTTCATTTGTATAATTAACTTTTAAATAAAAATGACTGTTAATAATGACTTTTACTGATGTTTTATTTACATTAACAGCTGCTGGAATGGGATTAACTCTCAAGTTAATTACATCAGAAGTACTTCCGTAGTTAGTTTTATTAGCAAAAATGGTAATAGAAAAAATTTCAGGAATTCCACTGGACATAGCTTCGATAGTTGAAAAGTTTAATGTATAAGTTCCATTGTAATGATCTTCGATTGTATAATTTTTATGCCAGTCAGTGGTTATATTGGCAGGCCATAATAAAGTCCCAGAAATCGCACCAGTAACATTAAATTGGCAAGTGGTGTGGCTGTTTACCATAGTATCTATTATTTCATATGGTACTTCTAATGCTAAGGATTGAGCAATTATTTTCAAATGGATTAAATCATTACTAGATTGATTTTCGTAATAACTTTTTGAAGCATTAAACGAAAAATAATAATCACCTAATCCTAAAGAACTCGTATCTAAATCAATAATGTAGATTCCTGAACCGGAATAAGACATGGTTCCGGATTCTCCATATGTTGAATTATATGTAATTGTTGCAAAATCAATGTATGTGTTAAAATCAATATCTGAATAATTAATCCTTATCAAGAGCGGACCCCCAGAAATAGTCTCTATATAAGAATTAACTGTTGTTAGATTAGAATGGTGCCAAATAAAGAAACTAAATTGTTTGAATCCCACTTTATCTCTCGCCAAATAAGACTGGTTATTTGTCCATTCGATCTTCACTTGATATTCACCAATAGTCATGTTATTCCCAGCAGTAAAATTACCAAATGTAACTTCTGGTAAAATAGGCTCTTTATCCTCAAACCAAAAAGTTGTACCGTTTGGAAAATTGATGGTGCAATTTAATCGTGTATTGGCAAGAGGGATCGTATTGTTTAAAACAATGATTACTTGAAAATTATCACCTAGTGTAATATCTGATTGTTCACTATATGCTGTTCCATTCCATACTTTGATTCTCCCATGATCAATATAATTCTGGCTCATGGCTTCTATTTTCCATAAACCGGAATTTAAAACTCCAGTTGGAATGATTAATTTTTCAGATCCAAGTTCTTTTCCCAAGCAGCTTTCAATTTGGTTTATATCGTACCCATCTAAAACCCGGGTAATATTCCAATCGTTTGGTTTCTTTATTTCCACCCGATTATTCAGATAACTAAATGGAATTGAAACAGGGCATTCTGTTTGCCATTTAACATTTAAATCCTCGATGTACATAGTACCCTCCAATCCTGAAAAGCTCGAATTAAAAACCTTTAAGTTGCTTGAGAAAATTGTGATGTTATAGATTTCGAAATCTTCTGTATAAGTTTCATTTTTAGAAATTGTAAAAACAACATCACTTGTCCCGTTTCGACTCCTTTCTACATCTATAAAGGTTTTCCCTGCACCAAATGTAATATTTTCATAAGAATAACTTAAATCAAATTCATTATCATATACCTCTACTAAATTAGCCTGGTTAATGCTGGTCCACATTTTTAAATCCACATTGTCAATCCAAAGTTTTTGGTCTTTATTGGGAGTCCTAGTACCGTTTTTTAGAACAACTCCTACTCTTAAAGAAATATTACCGGGTAGTTGTTGACCCACAATTTTAGGGTCATAGGTTATACTCATTGGAGTCCAAGTATTCTCAACAAGATCTGATAATTTAATTGTCTTGTTTTTTTCAATTCCACCGATCTCTACCGCCATATAGGCACTAATATTATTTGATGGAGTACCATCATCAGGGTCAAAATGATAATCCATGGAAAATGTTATAAATTTTTCAGGTGTTAGTCTTTCTTGAAGAGAGAGGTTTTCTTCGAAAAAACCATAATCTCCTTTAAGCAAGTCTTTATCTTTTTTAACTTTTATTCTAACATGACCATCACTCCAGCCTTCATCTTGAATCTCTGGATTAGAAAATTTATAAACCCAAGGCGTCTCATCTACAATAAATTCACTATTTATTACATGATTCTTATAATGCGATACTCCATCATAAATTATAGTAATATTTTTTGAATTCCAGCCTTCAACTAAAGTGAAACTAACATTCTTAGGTAAAGATAAGGGATACACAGTATTAAAAGCAGTTGCATATTGAGTAACTAGCAGCGGTTTTGAATTAGGTTGAATTGAAGATGTTTGAAGTTGATCAATATGAATTTTATCATTAAAATCGTTATTAAGCTGATTGACATTAAATTGGGTGGTAAATAATAACAAAACCACTAAAGAAATATAAATAATTAACTTTTCGGGTCTTCGAATATTATTTTTTCCATAAATTTTTTTCTTATTAAAATTAATTAAGAAAGTACTTATCATTACTTAACTCCCTGTAATAACACACAAAACAATTTTTATATAAAAGTTATCATATTAAAATTTGCGTATATAAGCAATTTCTTCTAGTTTAAATATTAAAAAGGTTCCACAATAGTAAAATATCTTATTAAAAATGAAACTGGAATGAAATTTTCTGCTGTTGAATTTAGCGCTTAATTTGAAAATTTAAAATTGATTATAACCCTGATTTCAGACAGGAAATTACAGATCCCTGGCCAAGAACCATTATGCCAAGAACCATTATACTAATAAATTTTCAATATATAGAACTAGGACTTATTTATAAACGTTTAAATTTTCATAATGGGATTTTTTTTCCTGAAAAATCTCTCTTAAATTTACCAAAATCTTCCATTTCTGCTAACAGATGTGAACTAAATACGGGCCCATCGTTACAAACTAATAATCCAAGAGGATCTAAAACGCACAAACCACACAATCCACATCCGCACCTCATAATTCTTTCAAGGCTTGCGTACATTTCAATTTTATTCTCTTTGCAAATTTGGAAGATTTTATACATCATAATTTCAGGACCACAGGTATAAACAACGCTATTTTTTATCTCTTCTAAATCTAAATTTCTAATTATTTTTTTAAATAAATCTGTTGCAACTCCCTTTTCACCAAAACTACCGTCATCAGTACAGAAATTAAATTCTAAATCCTCTTGATGGTATTCTAGGAACTCATTTGCAAATAACACTTCTGTTTCTACTTTTGCACCTTCAATTAATTTGAATTTGTACTTCAGCTTAACGAGTTCAGAGGCTAAAAACCTTAGAGGAACCATTCCTATCCCTCCTCCAATTAAAAATATGTTTTCATTCGCCTCTTCAGGAATTTGAAAAAAGTTACCTAATGGTCCTCGGACTCCAATATAATCTCCAACATTTAGTTCGTGAATTGAATTAGTGCATTCTCCGAGATTTTTAACAGTTATTGCCCATTCTCCATTTTCTTTGTAGGAAGATATTGACATTGGAATTTCATCAACGCCTGGTACCCATATCATTACGAATTGTCCAGGTTTAGGGGCAGTTGTATCGTTTCTCTCAAATACAAATGTTTTTACTCCATCACACTCGTCTTTAATTTCTTTAATCTTCACCGTTTCAATTATATTATTAGTCAAAATCGGGAGCCTCCTGGATTTTAAAATCATGTGCTATTCCTTTTAACTCAGAAATTGAGCTATAATTGTTATCCATAAGAAACTTCTTTAATCCGTTAATAATATCGGTAATAATTTCAAAGCCTTGATATAAAACGGTCCCAATTTGAACCGCGGATGCTCCTACTAGGATAAATTCTATAACATCTTGCCAATTTGAGGCTCCTCCACATCCAATTATAGGAATTTCTAAAATTCTATATAAATCATAAACCATTTTTACAGCAATAGGATGTATAGCTTTTCCTGAAAGTCCTCCACTTCCATGTGACAAAATCGGTCTTTTTGTATTAATATCTACTTTCATAGCAGCAAGGGTGTTAATGGCTACTACAGCATCAGCTCCCCCGTTCTGAGCAGCTAAGGCGATCTCTCCTAAATTAGTCACGTTAGGATTTAATTTAACAAATAGTGGTACCTTAAGCTCTTGTTTCATTGATTTAACAATAGAGAAGGTAAGATTTTTATCTATACCTATGCTAGAAACCTCGGCATGAGGACATGAAATGTTTATTTCAATAGCATTAGCGCCTGCTTGTTCTGCTTTCAATGCTACTTTTAGGTAAGATTCGATAGTATCTCCAAACACACTTACAATTAAAGGAAACTTAAATTTCTTTATTTCTTTAATTTCTGTTATAAAGTTATCGATTCCCGGATTTCCCAGTCCTACACTATTCAAAAATGTGTCGGGGTAGACTTCAACGATAGAAGGATTCTTAAATCCCTTTCTTGGTTTTGGACCTATAGATTTAGTGGTTATAGCGCCTAATCCTACATCAACAAGCCTTTTCATAGTAGAATAAGAAACTCCTAAAATCCCAGAAGCTAAAATTAAAGGAGAGTTTAATTTTAACTCGGAAATATTTAGTTCAAGCATTACTATTATTATGTAAGAAATTATTATTATTATTATTTGAGAAATTTTAGAACGGTAAGTGTTTAGAACAATGAGATGTTATATTATTGATTCTTTAATAGGGATATATGCTATTGATGATGGAGGAAATTTCCTTAATTATATTGATTTCTTAGATGATATTGAAAAATCTGTTAGTTTTTATAATTCATTAAATAGTGATATTCTTTCTGAAAAATACTCAGACTTTATGACTGAACTAAAAGGTTCTGGTTTTGATGATTTTGTGTTTGATAACAAAAAACTGAAGGAATTAACTAAGCAGAGTTTAGGATATAACACTTCTTTTGAAAAACTTTCTTTAGAATTTAAAAACTTTCGTTTTAATTTAAGTGACCAATTAAAAAAAATAGGGATAACTAAAACACGAGAAGAGATTCTTTTTTTCTTTAAGAAAGTTGAAGAGCAATTGATTAAAGAGAAAATTAGTCAATTTGGGAGTAAGGGAGATGTAGAAGTAGTTCAGATCATAGAAACTTTGGATATTCTTAAAAAATCTATAAGTTTGTTCTCAAGTCGCTTGAGAGAATGGTACGGTTTGCATTTTCCAGAATTAACTGATAAATTCATAGAAGAAAATATCCTCATTGCAAAATTAATTACAATTTTAGGAAAACGAGATAATTTCACTTATGAAAAGATCGATCAAGAGTTTAGTTTTAAGGAATCGAGAATTAATCTGTTGCAAAAGCTAGCATCCAGTTCAATGGGAGCGGATATTGAACTTAGTATTATTAAAAAATATGCTGATGAAATTTTATCCTTGGACGATTTTAGGCAAGAGTTAGAGATGCGTTTAGATACTTTGATGGAACAAGTTGCTCCAAATCTTTTTGCTTTAGTTGGAGGTTTAATTGGGGCGAAATTAATAGCGAAGGCGGGAAGTTTAAAAAAATTAGCATATATGCCTGCTTCGAGGATTCAACTCTTGGGGGCTGAGAAAGCTCTATATAGGTTCCTTAAAACCGGCGAAAAACGCCCAAAACACGGATTAATTTTTCAGTGGAATCAAATCCGGGGTAGTAAGCCCTGGAATAGGGGAAAAATATCTCGAGTGATATCAGGAAAAATTGGAATTTCTGCTAAAGTAGATTTTTTTAGAGGAGAATTTGTAGCTGATGTGCTTTCAAAGGAGATAAACGAAAAAATCCAAGAAATTGAGAAGAAATATCCTAAACCTCCATTAAAAAGAAGTGAACCTAAATCTAAGATAAGTTCGAGTAAAAAACGAACATATAAAAAAAAAAGGAGGTAATGGTAAATTGAGCGATATTAATATAAGAGCACATCCAAAATTTTCTAATGTTTATATCTCAGGAGTACCCAATAATCTAAAACTTTATTCTAAGAACTTAGTTCCTGGCAGTAAGGTATATGGAGAGAGATTAATTGCTTTTAAAGGAGAGGAATACCGAGAATGGGATCCTTTTAGAAGTAAATTAGCTGCGATGATATTGGAAAAGCCTTCGTTGGAATTTTTAACGAAAGATTTAAACTGCTTGTATTTGGGAGCATCTTCTGGAACTACAATTTCTCACCTATCGGACATTGTTTACGATGGAGTTATTTACGGAGTCGAATTTGCTGAACGTAGCATGAGACAATTGATTCAAAACAGCAATAAAAGAAAGAATATCGTTCCTATCTTAGGTGATGCTAATTTCCCAGAAAGTTATGCTAATTCTATTTTTACTCCTATCGATCTCGTTTATCAAGACATCGCTCAACCTAATCAAGCACAAATAGCCATTGAAAACTGTAATTATTATCTAAAAGATAATGGAACTTTAATACTCGCTATAAAATCTCAATCAATTGACAGCGTTCAAAAATCAGAAAAAATTTATATCCAAGAAAAAAGAATTATAGAAAAAGCGGGCTATGCAATAATTGACAACATAAATATCCACAAATTTGCTGCAAATCACATTATTCTAACGGTTCAGAAATGAATCAGAGTAAAGGAACTCATTACTGATATAGTTAAAAATTTCACTTTATAAAATCAGTTATCTTTGTGTTAGATAATTCTTCTCTGATTATTTTTTTCGTAGTTTCCCACGTTTTTCTGGCGAAGTGTGGAACATTCTTCTTTTCTTTTATCCATTCTCGTAGGAATTCTATGGATCGGACATCAGAAGGGTATCCTGAGCCTAAGTCTCCATATTTTTTTTTTAACTCTTCAATGATATTGTCTCTCAAATCTTTAGCTATAATTGAACTGGCTGAGACTATTGGGAATAGATCATCAGCTTTGTGCTTAGAAATAATTCTCTTTGGTGAATAATTTAATTGTTTTATAATGGATTTTTTAAATCTTTCTTCATTAACATCAGCAGCGTCTATATAAATAACTTCAGGTTGCAACTCATTTATTATCTCTGCCATTTTAATTTCTTCAAGTCTATTCAGTGTGATTCTTTTTTCTTCCCTCGCATCAATTTCATGAGCATTGACTATTATTGCTTTATAACTTTCACAATTTTTCTTTATTATTTTTGCTAAATCTGAACGTCGTTTTTCTGATAGTTTTTTTGAATCCTTAACTCCTATTTTACTTAAGATGTTTAATTTTGATTTATCAAAACACACTCCACAAATAACCATTGGACCTAATACAGGACCTCTTCCTGCCTCATCAATACCACAAATTAGTTCCTGTTTAGTTTCCTGATTCTTGGATGAGGTCAATAAATTCCGCTTCGTCGTCTACTTTTTCTAATTTTCTAATTCTTACAATGGGAATCTTAATTTTCTTTAAGGAATCGGGTATTTTAATGTCATTATTCACGATAAAAAGAGAATTTGTGTGAAATAATTCAGTAAACATCTTCAAACATTTAAAACTAAGTTCGTTAATTTTTTTATCTTCTTCAGAAACTCCTGAAAAAAGTGGATAAAAACTATGTTCATCTTCTTTGTCTGGTGTATTTGAAAATAAAGATAGTTTGAATGGGATTGGACTTTTTTTGTACCAATAAGAACTGATTCCAATATCATCCAATACTTCTTGAAGATGAGATTCAAAGGGATTAAGATCAATATCTTCCCGAGTTTCTTTCTTATCAATTTCAAATTTGAAGTTCCAATCAAAGAGATTAATTTTCCTAAAAATATCTTGATTTTTTAGAACCTCTGAGATTTTTCGAGCGATCGTTTCAGAAGGGCGCATACTTTCATTTTCATAAGCACAAACCGTTCTTTTTGTAACACCTAGCAATTCAGAAAGTTCTTTTCGTGATATTGAGTGCTTTTCTCTTAGGAGTTTCATTATGTTACCATTTAAAAACATAACTCCCCCTCCTCTCCTCGCCAATATATAAGGATATAACTCCTTATTAACTAAATTTTCTAAAGTTGCTAAAGTTATAAACGGTAACCCTTCTCTAATGTAAATAGTATTATCTTCTAATTCTTGATAACGATTTCTAATTCCAATTAATAATGGTTTAGATTTTAATATCAAAGATAATGATTTAATATCGTCAATAATATCAGCGTTTAAGTTATCTATATTTGGGAAAATTTTAACGCTAAAAATGTTGTCATTCTTTTTTACTAATAAATCAAAACAAAATTTATTCTTTTTATCAGTAAAGTTGTCTAGGATAAAAGTCTCAAAATTAGCATTTGTTAACAAATTATCGATTCTTTCAAGTATAGTCCCAGTCATATATTCCCATTATTTTAAAAGATATTTAGTCTAATAAAATTTTTTCATTTTGAAATTAGGTTCTGAGACAATAAACTTAATCGTTAAAAAGTTATGTTTGACAAAGCTATAGCATTCCTACTTTTTTATTCGTTTGTAAGATTAAGGAAATTAGAATCTGTAATTATACCTATGAAAATTTTATTTTCTTTCACTAAAACTGCCGGATAATTTATTAATAAACTAGAAATATCTTTTACATTCCAACTTTTTTCGATTTCTGGAAAAGGCAGTTCTTTAATGTCGGTTACTTTTAGGTTTAATATTGCAGGATCATCAGTTATGTATTTCTGGATTCTTTTTGATGTAATACTCCCATAATTTTGGTTGTTTTCTAAAATTGGTATTTGCGATATATTGTATTTTGTCATTAGTTCCACGGCATCTTTTACAGTTGATTGCGGCTTGATAAATATAATCTCAGGAGTTAATATATCTTCAGCGTGTTTTTTAGATCTTTTTCTGGATCTTTTCTCATTCTCTAAAAATTCATATATCATTTTAAACTTGGAATACGGAGGATCTATTGTTCCATTTTCTATTCTCGATATTGTAGATTGGGACAAATGTAATTTCTCGCCCAATTCTTTTTGACTAATGTTTAAACTTTTTCGCAGATTTTTAATCTGAAAAAAATCTGGTAGTACTTCCATTTTAAAATGCGTAAAACTTATTTAGTATAATTTAAGAGCATATTTCATGCAATTTATGCATATTATTATCAATAATTATTTATAAATACCATTAATTTTAAGATACATAATTAAAATAACTATTTATATAATTAACATAGAGTCTATTCAAAATGTTGAAAATTACACAAGC
>JAEOTS010000192.1 GCA_016839745.1 Promethearchaeota archaeon | reverse complement strand
GAATTCACTATCTATAATAATAGATATGTCGATATGTTCATATTTAAATATTTCGGTTTCTAGACAAATAATGACCATAAATAAATTATAAGAATAATATTAAAAAATTAACGAAGAACATTATTTTCAATAATCAAGAAGAATATATTGAAATGGAATCAAAAAACAATCAGTTATTAAAATTTTTAAAGGTATTATGCGATGATACACGCTTAGCTATCTTAAATAATTTAAAAGAGAGCGAAAAGAACAATGAAGAACTTCAAAATTTACTAAAAAAGAGTCAATCAACTATATCACATCAATTAAACATATTGATTGATAATGATTTAGTAGATTTCGAAGTTAAAGAGAATTATAAGTATTATAAAGTAAAAAATCAAACCATTTTCAAATTATTATCTCGAATAGAGGGATTCATTGAAAAAACAACTAGTGAAGATTTTAGAGAAAGGCGAAAAAGAAATCTCTTTGATATTTTAACTTAATTATCTTAAAAGCGAATTAGGGTAAATTTTATGTCGGAAAATAAAATGAATAACAATACCACAAAAAAGATTATCTTTATAGGGTTAGATAATGGTGGAAAGACCTCTATAGTTTTAAGCTTAAAAGGTCTAAATTTAATGTCATTAAAATCTTCAAATCCAACAAGAGGAATCGAAACATCTAATTTGAATATTAACGATGAGAAATTCAATATATGGGACTTTGGAGGACAGAATCAATATAGAAATATACATTTAGAAGATTTTAAAAAAAATTTCCAAGAAACTGATAAAATTATATATGTTATTGATATACAAGACCAAGAAAGATATAATGTCGCTTTAGACTATTTAATGAAAATAACAAAAAAATTGGGAAATAAAATTGATAAAATTAAATTTTCTATTTTTTTACATAAATCTGATCCCAATTTAAAAGTAACTCGTCCTGATTTAACTGATGAGATAATAGAAGATTTAATAACCAACATAAAAGAAGTTATTCCTTCACATTTTTGGAATGAAATTTATAAAACTTCAATATATACCGTCTTTGAGAGAATAAATATTTAAAACAAATTTATTTTGAATATTTGAATACACTATGCTTAAATTCATAAAGCTAAGAAATAATATTTAATTACAGAAAGTAAAATCGAATTAGTATGAGTAAGCAAATTGAGAAATTACAGAAATATAGAAATGGCATTCTGCTAATAATCATACTACTTACCATATCATTAACTGCTCTTTATAAATACGTTTTATTTCATAGTATTGCTGAATTATTTAGCATAGCCATTGCTGGTGGAATATTCATAGTAGGTTGGAACTCACAAAAATATGCTAAAAATACCTTTTTTATTATAATTGGGATTTCTTATTTATTTATAGCATTTTTAGACTTAATACATACTTTAGGATATGTTGGAATGAACATTTTTCTTGGATATGGATCCAATCTCCCATCATCATTATGGATTGTTGCTCGCTATCTTCAAGCAGTTTCAATCCTGCTAGCTTTACTTTTTAGAAACAAAAATGTTAACCAAAATCTTTTGATAATTGGATATTTTTCTATTAGTATAATTTTCACGTTTTTGATCTTCTCAGGTTTTTTTCCAATCTGTTATATTGAACCCGATATTGGGCTCACTCCTTTCAAAATTATAAGTGAATATATTATAATCTTGATATTTAGTATTTCAATAATCTACTTTTACAAATATCGTAAAGAATTTGAAAAAAAACTATATAAAAATCTTGTTTTCTCTATTGGTATAACAATTATTTCAGAATTATCATTTACTTTATATACTGGAGTATATGATTTCCCAAATTTACTTGGACATATTTTTAAAATAGTCGCATTTTATTTGATTTATCGTTCTATCATTGTAAGTGGTATTGAAGACCCTCTAAATGTTCTTTTTCGACGATTAAAGTTGAGTGAGAAAAATTTACGCATAAAAACAAAAGATCTTGAGAAAATTAATGTTTTTCTTCAAGAGGCAGAGCTTCGGTATCGTACAACCTTTGAACAATCTCCAGATGGAATAATGATAATAGATCCCATAAGATTAAAAGCGATTGAATTTAATGATGTTATGTGTGATTTATTAGGTTATTCAAGAAAAAAATTTGCAACGATGAAAATTAATGATTATGATGTAATTGAGAATGAAAAAGTTACAAAATCTCATATTGAGAGAGTTTTTAGGTATGGTAGAGATGACTTTGAAACCAAATTTAGAACTAAAGGCGGAGAAATTAAGGATATATTTGTTTCGGCTAAAGTAATTAAATTAGGAGGTGGAAAGTATATTCAATCAATCTGTAGAGATATAACTGAAAGTAAAAAAATTCAGCAACAGGTTGAGGAGGAACGAGAAAAGTATGCTGACTTAATTACAAATATCCCTAATGTTATTTATTCTACTTTGCCTGATGAAACAGGAACCACAATTTTTTTATCAGAACGATGGAAAGAATGGACTGGTGTACACCCAGAGGAACATTATAAAGACCCAGATGCGTGGTTAAAAACATTACACCCAGATGATAAGGACCAAACTCAATACAAATTTAATGAAGCAATTGGGCAAAAGAAAGCCTATGATCTTGAATACAGGGTCATTCATAGGGATACTGGTGAGATTTTTTACTTGAGAGATCAGGGGGTTCCTATTGTTGATAGTACTGATGAGATAATTAGATATGATGGAATTATTTCAAATATTACAGAGCGGAAAAAAGCTGAAGAAAAATTAGAGCAGTTTGTATCTACTGTTTCTCATGAATTAAAAAATCCAATAGCTGTTTTGCTTACGTCATTAAATTATGTAACAAAGCATAGAGAAGAAATCACTACAGAACAAGAAATTAAATTAAGAGATGGAATCATGCGAAATGTTAACTTACTTAATGAATTAGTGAATGATCTCTTAACACTATCTAGAATGGATGAGAAAAAAATGATCTTAGATTGGAAAAAATATTCTCCTTTAGAAATCATTAATGACAACCTTAATTTAATGGAACCAAACCTTAAATCCAAAAATATTTCTATTGACTTGGATATAAATGAAGATATTATTTTATATGGTGATATTGCTCGTATTAATCAAATCTTTAGGATCCTTATTGAAAATGCTTGGAAATATTCAAAAATAGGATCCAACATTACTATTAAAGCAATAGATCATTATTCAGGTAAAAATAATTCGGAAGGAATTGATGGGACTCTATTTCAATTTATAGATAGGGGGATTGGAATCCATCCAAAAGACTTGCCTTTCATTTTTGATAGATTTTTTAGATCTAGTACAGTTAATCATATCCCAGGAACAGGGTTAGGTTTGACAATTGCAAAAGAATTGATTGAACTTCATCAAGGAAAAATATTTGTAGAAAGTGAATTTGGAAAAGGAACGACTTTTTTAATGTTTCTCCCAAAAGTTCAAATAAAATAATCCAAAAGAATTAAATAATTATTCAATAAATATTAAAATAAAGCTATTAAATATATTAAAGGGCATAATTTTGAAACCTCTAATTTTAATTGTAGAGGATAATGTTGATCTTCTATATGCTATTAAATTGAATTTAGAATCAAATAATTTTAATGTTATTACAGCTAAAAATGGAAAAAATGCACTTAATATTCTTTCCAACCTAGATCAGGCACCAGAGGTTATTATTAGCGATATTATGATGCCTGAAATGGATGGTTATAAGTTTTTCACTGAGGTTTCAAAACTTACTAAAGTGAATCAAATTCCATTTATTTTTCTTACTGCTAAATCATCTCCCGAGGATATCCGCTTTGGTAAAATGCTAGGGGTAGATGATTATTTAACTAAGCCATTCAATGAAAAAGATCTATTAGCTGTTATTTCTGGGAAAATAAAGAGAAGTAGAAATATTAAATCAATCACAGAAAAAATGGATATATTTCTTTCTTCTTTTGATATGGAAATCGAACCATCCATTTTACCTGATGAGACAGAAAAAATTTTCATAATTTTGATGTTTTGGGATGATAAATTTGGTCCGAAATTAATAAATCATTATCCTAAGCTCAGCAATCTTTCATTTGAGGAGATTGGCAATCAACTTTTTCAGGCAACTTTATTTATTTATGGGCATGGGAAAATTACAAATGCAGAAGGAATTCTTTTAAATCTTGAAAATGTTAAGATGTCTGGATACGCTTATTTTAATTCTTATCCCGACGAAAATGAAAGATATGGTCAAAAACAGTATATGCTAGCAATAATTGCACCTAATATAAACTATTTTCATTCCTTAAAAATTAAGGAATTATTTAACTTGGTTTCAAATGAGTTTAATGATAAGGAGAAGATCGACCTAAAAAGAGTTTGGAAAGAAGTATCTGACATATTAACCACTAGTGTAATCCCAATTAGCCCATAAGTCGAATTAGAATAAATATTACTTTCAAAAACTAAATTAAAAATTAAATAAATCAGTAGATAAATAACGTTCTCCTGTATCACATACTATAAAAACTATATTTTCCCCTTCTACGAATTCTTTTGAAATTATATAAATAGTTGCCCATGCAATTGCTCCAGAACTTATTCCTGCAAAAATCCCTTCTAATTGGGCTAATTTCCGTGCTGTTCTAATAGCGTCTTCATAATCAACCTGGATAACATTATCATAAATATCAGTATTTAAGACATCTGGAATAAAACCTGCTCCGATGCCTTGAATCTTATGAGGGCCTGGACTTCCTCCTGATAAAACAGGCGAACTCTTAGGTTCAACTGCAAAAACTTTAATCCGTTCACCAACTGTTTTTTTAAGAATTTCACCAACCCCAGTAATTGTTCCCCCTGTACCTACTCCTGCTACAAAAGCATCGATTCTTCCATCTAAATCATTAAAAATTTCTTTAGCGGTTGTTTGGCGATGGATTTCTGGATTTGCGAGATTTTTAAATTGTTGTGGAATAAAAATTTTATGTTTTTCTTTTGAAATTTCCTCAGCTTTATCAATTGCTGCTTTCATTCCACCTTCTTTTGGAGTTAAGATTACTTTTGCCCCATAAGCTTTCAAAATTTTTCTACGCTCAATTGAAACACTTTCTGGCATAGTTAAAATCAAAGAATATCCCTTTGCAGCACAAATAAGAGCCAAACCAATCCCGGTATTTCCAGATGTTGGTTCGATTATAATTGTATCCTTATCAATTAAACCCTTTTCTTCAGCAGTTTGTATCATTGCCATTCCAATTCTATCTTTAACACTTCCTCCAGGATTAAAATATTCTAATTTCGCGTAGATGTTAGGTTTAGGGCTAATATCTTCCACGATCCGATTTAATTTAACTAAAGGGGTGTTTCCAATAGTCTCAATTATATTATTATATGTATTTCCCATATTTTATTCACCTTGCTTTTCAATTAAATTCCTCCACCATATTTGCCATATTGAATTTCGATATTATTATTGCTGTCATCTGATTTGATTAACAATTTACTTTCTAACTCTCTTATTCTTTTTTCTAAACTTGAAATTGCTATTGATATGGGATCTGGTAGATCCCCATGCCTAAGATCAATTTTTTCAATTTTCTCACCTATTCTTGAAATAATTTTCCCAGGTACTCCCACTACAACCGAATTAGGAGGAACATCATCTATAACTACTGAGTTTGCTCCAATTCTTACATTATCTCCTACAGTCATGGGACCTAATATCTTTGCTCCAGTTCCAATCACGACATTGTTTCCGATAGTAGGATGTCTTTTTTTTCGATCTAAACTCGTACCCCCCAATACTACCCCCGCATAAATAGTTACATTATCACCTATTTTGGCAGTTTCACCAATTACAACACCGGCTCCGTGATCTATAAAAAAGTCGCTGCCTATGTCAGCACCAGGGTGGATCTCTATAGCAGTCATTTCTCTTGCGATATCAGAAATATATCTCGGAATAAAAGGCATATTAAGTTCATAGAAGAAATGTGCTATTCGATATAATAATACTGCTTTTATTCCTGGATAACTAGTAAGGACTTCTAAAATCGTGTGAGCTGCTGGATCTTTAGTAAAAGCGGCATTTACATCAGAAACAAAGAAGTTAAGAATTTTTTGTAAACATCTATCCACCTCTTCGCGATCTAAATCTGAAGTCTTAAAATCCAATTTTAACATACATTCTGTGCAATATTTATAGCTTTCCTCAGTTTTACTGCTTATACTTTTCCCACAGCTTAAACATTTAATGAAATCTTCCATTTGCATAATTGATCAATTTAAATCTTTTTTGGAAAATATGGTTTATACTTATTAAAGAATTAGAACTATATTATCATATAATTTTTGGTTATAGTTCATAAATAAAAAGGAAGTGTTAATTATATGACTATTGATTGGGAGAATATTAGAACAACACAATTTCCAGCTCTAAAAAATCTTACATATATTATGGCTGGCTCTGCATCTCCGTTAAGTAAAGCAGCATATAATAATGGTATTAATTATTTTAAGGATATGTTATACTTTGGAGATATTCACTTTGATACTTTTTGTGAAGAAATAGAAAAAGTAAGAGGAATTATTGCAGAATATATCAATGCTAAACCATATGAGATAGCTTTCTTACCAAATACGTCTTCGGGAATGAATATTATCGCTAGATTTATAAATAAGGGTGAGATTTTGTATCCTTCAATCGAGTTTCCGGCCTCTATTCATATATTTAAAAGATTAGGGTTTCCTAATAGAAAAATAAATGATCAGAATCATTGTTATGTCATTGAAGATTTTAAAAGTAG
>JAEOTS010000173.1 GCA_016839745.1 Promethearchaeota archaeon | reverse complement strand
TTAATAATGTAATAAAAATTCCAATTATTAATTTTTATACATATCCTTATATTAGCAACTATAAATAGTTGAATTAACTTGATAATTTTGAGAATAATTTAAAATTGCATTTTGTTTAATAATGGATGTCGCAAAATTCAACCAAGAACTAAGTTACAAAGTTGCTAAAGCAAATGGGTTAGAAAAACATAAAAGATTTCAAGAAGCCATTGATCTTTGGTTAGATATCTCTGAAATGGCATTAAATGCTTCAAAAACCCCAAAAATTGAAGTGTATTATAAATCAATGCTTATTGAGAAAACCAAACAAATTATTAACCACATTAAGGATCTCAAATCAAAATTATATGATCAAAAAGGAAGAGCACAGGCTTTAAGAGAGGAATTAATAGCGTCATCAAGAACATCTGAAGTAAGACCAAAGGAAGAGATATTTAAAGATGAACCATCTGATGGTTCGACATTTTCTACTGAAATTGAAACTCCAAGGGATATTAGTGACCCTAAGATTATTAAAAGTAGTGATATTGAAAATTTACCGATCGGATTTGAAGAAATTGAAGCTCCAGAAGATTTTAAAATTATCACACCTCACGATCAAGACTATGTTAAGAAAATGATCAGTCAAGATCATGACATGAGCGTATTTACGCATGACGATAAGGAAGTAAAAGCCCCAGTTCATCCAGAACCAGATCCCCCATCTGACAAGACTAAGGTTATTTGTTTTGCTTGTGGAAGTGAAATTCCAGCTAATTCTAAAGTATGTCCCACTTGTGGAACTAATTTAAAGTGATACTCGGTTTTTTATTAGAAATTATAAAACTTACCAGCATCTTTTAACGAAAAGACTCCAAATCTTTCAGACCGTTTCCTCATCAATGTTTCCCATCCAATTCTAGAAATTTTAAATAATAGTTGGGTTTTATAAAGTTTCATGATTTCATAAATTCTAACTCGATAATCGGCGATTTTGATTTTAATTTGTTTTTCTAATGGAGCCTTTTGGGCATTGTGAATTGCGTACACATAAAATTCTGCATCCACAAGGTTCAGTTCAATCGCTGCTTTTTTAACAATATTGTGTGTAGCTTGATGATCAGGGTGATTGTTGTTATCACCGGGGATAACTATTCTATTAGCATCTTTGATTATATCTTTGGTTAATTTTACCCCATTATCTATTTGGTTCATAGCATCTTGATCGTGGAACTCAAACAAGTGAACATTGCTATCTGGAAACCCATAGGCTTTAGCAACGCTCCTAGCTTCCTTTAACCCAATTTTACCAATCTCCTCCTCACTTAGATCAATGTAATCCTCGACTCCTTCTTCAATTAGGTCATCGTGCTTTTTTCCCCATGTTATTAAAGCACAGTTGTCTGTGACATATACAACATGAACATCATGACCTTCTTCCATCCATTTTAATATAGATCCTCCTGCTCCATAAATTTCATCATCGGGATGAGGTGCAAATACTACTATCTTCATAATCTCACATTTTATATAAAATAATAAATAGAATGTATTTTAAGTCAACTTAATAATTAAATCAAAAAATGCATCATCCTTCTTTTCTGAAGGATGTATCTCTTTAATCTCACACAAAACTTTTGTTTTTAGCTCTCTTTCAAGAATTCCCTCAGTAATTCCACATATTATATAAATATGATAATCAAAATCTTTAGTATCACTTAGGAACGGGGAATTTTTAAACCGAAAAGTGGCACTTTTTCCTTTTGGATCGATATTCACTATTGAAATTTCAATTTCAGGCGAGAAAGGGTCGTATACAGGATAAAAACTTCTAAAACTTTCTAAATGTACCCTTGAAATAGGGTTATCTTTTATACTCTTCATTTGCTTATATATACTCGGACCAAAGGTGAACTTGATGTCTGCTACTGCTTCTTTACCTATTTTTTTTGCTAATTCTCCCGTGTCAGGAATGTACTTTTTGAAGCGAGAGATGAGTGCTTTATAGTAAGAAATGGCTAACTCTAGCGGGATATAATTTCTTTTTGTAGCAAAAAATAATCTATATGCTCCAATTTTTTTACTAAAGATTTGTTCTTTAAGTTCTAGTATTGAAACATATTTAGATACTGTGTTTCTCGAAAATCCGGTAAAATTGGCAATATCTGAAACAGTAACTCCTCCGGGTTTGTCTCTTACACATTCTAAAATCTTAAATTCATGATTTATTGGTGCTTTTTTGTTTATTGTAACAGAATAACACCTAACTAGTGGTTTTCAATATTTGTATGATATCTTTCAAAAGAAATATTTATATATTAATTTATCAAAAGATATCTTATACTTGATCATTAATTGTGATCAATAATTATTAAATCCAATAGTAAAATGTCAAAAAAAGTTTTAATTACTTCAATAGTCCTAATCGCTTTAGGGGGCGTGTTAATACCGGGGGGAATGTTCCTCAATACATCTATTAACGATATGGTTGAGAGTTCTGTCGACGAGGGTTTAATAGGTATTGAAGAAGAAGCACTTCCATTGGTTGAATCTATGATTGCTGAGCTAGGTATTCCAAGAGCTTTAAGAGACATAAGAAAGAAAGGTCTTTCAGAGTTGGAAGCAATAGTAAACGCGACATTTTTCATGTTTTTAATAAATATGACATTACATACTGAGCCAGTGTTAGGAGTAGTACCTTTAACAATGCTTTTCGATAAATGGATACATTGGGTATTAATTATTCCGGTTACCTATAGCTCATCACTAAAGGGGATGGGATATCCCCCAATTAAGGGGATATCTGAATACTATCAGCAAAACCTATGGTATGGAAATGCTAAGTTTCGTCTTATAGAAGGAACCGAAACTCTTCCTGGTTTGATAGGTAATAATACGATGGGTACAGGTGTTTTAGATTTCCTTGAATTAAGTGATAAGGCTATCGGAAATTCAACATTACAACAAGAGTTAATTACAGGATATAACGCTACATGGAATCAACTAGTCAAATTAGCTGATTATTACAGAGATTACTTTGTTCCTGTTGCAATTCCAATGATAGTTGCAAATATGTCCGTAGTTATGCCAGAATATACTGGAATGGACACGAAGGAAATAACTGAAATGTATTTTTATGATCAATGGGCTAATTGTACACTTTATGAAGATGGATATGACTTCAGTGAGATTCTTGATGAAATAGACGATCCTCTTTTTGGATTTGAAGTTGGTCGCTTAAAACCATCAAATATCTCTAGATCTTCAATAAATGCTCTTTGGGACGATAACAACGAAAAATCACTCACCAACGACATGGGAATATTTGAATGGATTGCAGCTGCTGAAAACTCTACAATCAAGGAAGAGTTAAAAGTAGAATTTAGCTTAAAAGATTACCAAATCGATATGATTTTAAATTGGTTGTGGAATGAGTCGTTCAAGTGGAACATGGTTCCAGTTTTAATTACACTTCCTCCTCCAGATGGAGAGGGAATGACTTTAAGCGAATATGCTAAAGTTATCTTCTTAGAAGTCTGGACTAACGGCACTGCTGATGGGAGGGCATTATATCCTTTTGGATTTCCCATTGATTTAAAAGCGACTACGGTATATGGATTCGAGTTAGGTTATCATAGTCAAAACACAGCTGTAATTCCCTCTAATATATCTCTTAAGTCGGCTAGATCTCTATGGAATGTTTCAAATGAATTTTCACTGGTAAATCAAAAAGGATTAGGAGAATGGTTTTACGCAGTGGAAAACCCTGATTCTGCTGCTAGCTTTGGTTTAAAGATGGCAAACCAATTAGAAGATGATGAAATTGCAATGATTCTTTCGTGGTTACCTAATTTTAGGAATAATGTGATGCCATATTTAGCGCAAGAAGAAATGAATTTAGTTATGGATTCAACTTCATTAGGTAACACAATTCAACTAAGTATGAGTTTAACAGGCGGAGCTCTAGTCGGTCTAGCTGGAATCGGTATAATAAGAAGTGTAATTTTAAAGAAAAAATTAAGACAAGATTGAATAAATCAGTAGAAGTTACCTTTCTTGTTTGCTTTTATTTCTTCATATTTCTCAATAGCTCTTTCTCGCCAAACAGTATTCCATTTTCTGAATCCAGATTTAACAAATTTCTCTCTTTTATAGAAATTGTAAGTAACCCAATTGAAAAGAACAAAATAACGCCTTGCACCGCTTATAATTGTTAATTTTTTTGACCTAATTCCTAAATCGTCTCTTAGATGAGTAATTAATCTCCTTTCTACAGCATCTTGAAGCTTCCCCTCAATGATTGCGTCTTCGTATAGAATTCCTTCCTCAATAAAGTAAGCTCTTACGTTATCAAAGATATTTCCTCGGCAAAGCAATACTTTTTCTCTTTTTTTATCAAATTTTAGCTCTTCTAAACCTTCTTTAACGAGTTCAAGGGTTTTTTTTAAGGGCATCTTATTCTTCCAGTTTTCTCCCTTGAACAAATCTACAGGAAGAGTTTTAAAGATTATTTTTTTCATATCCTTTCTATAAAACCCAATAAATGCATCTCCAACTAAGTCTCCAGTACCACTATCGTCTATTTCTATAGTCATTGTCTTGTATTCATAACTTTTTATTAAAATTACTGATTATATAATGATATTAAGAATAATTTAAATTACCTTTGAACGAAATAATAAACTAAATCTGTATCTACTTGATGAAAAAATGGAAGTTGAGATATTAGTAATTGGAAATGAAATCCTCATCGGAAAAACACTCGATACTAATTCAAATTGGATGGCTAAAAGAATAGTCAAATACGGGCACAAATTAAAAAGGATTACAACTATTGAAGATGACATTAGTATTATTTCTAGAACTTTAAAAACCATTCTAGAACGTAAACCAAACATGTTAATTACCACAGGGGGGCTTGGTCCTACATTTGACGACATGACATTAGCGGGCATAGCAAAGGGATTAAATCGAGAATTAGAGTTAAATCAACACGCTTACAATTCTATTAAGGGAGCATATGAACACGCGTACAAAAGAGGAATTCTAAAACTTGAAGGCATGACTAAAGAAAGAGAGAAAATGAGTTATCTTCCTCAAGGATCCATACCACTCCCAAATATAAGAGGAACTGCTCCTGGTGTGAAATTAAAGGAAGGAGAAACATCAATTTTCATATTACCAGGTGTTCCATCAGAAATGAAAGCGATTTTTCTTAGTGTTATTAAACCCATTTTAAAGGAAAAGAGAGGAAAATTTGTCGAAAAAGGCTTGTTTTTTATGGGTATCGGGGAATCACAGATAGCTCCATATACTACTAAACTCGAGGAGAAGTATCCTAAACTTTGGATTAAAACCCATCCTAGAATTGGGCTTTCATTAGAAGTAGAGATCTCAATAACTGGTTTTAATGTTGAAAATGGAGATAAATTAGCAGAACAAGCCTTAGCTGAAATCAGAGAAATAATCTTAAGTTTAAATGGTAAAATCCGGGAAAGAAATTAGCATTATTAATGATTCAATATTATTGAAGGTATGGAAACTAATAATTATGAATACATAAGACTTGCTTTTAAACGTGGAATTTGTATCCTTAATTTCAATCGCCCTGATAAAAAAAATGCTCTTAGTTCTGACATGCGTTCTGAAATTATGCATGCTTTAAACGCTCTAAAAGAAGATAAAAAAGTTAGAGCAGTCATTTTTTATGGTGGGATAGATTTTTTCTCCGCTGGGTTTGATAGGGACGAAGTACAAAAGGTTGTCCAAGGCGAGGGCGATTATGAAGAGTTTGTAGAGTCTAATCACCTCTTTCATCAAACATTATTTAATTTCCCAAAACTGCTCATCGCTGCTATTAATGGATTTGCTCTTGCAGGAGCTTTTGATCTAACTGTAATTTGCCATCTTAGAGTTGCTTCGAAGGGCGCATTATTTGGTCATCCAGAAATCAGATTTGGAGCCTGTCCTTTATTTTTCCCATATATGGGTCTTGTAGGTAGAGGTAAAGCTCTTGAGCTTACTTTGAATACCGGCTCAAAAGAGAATTTTCTAAGTGCTGAGGAAGCCTATCGGTTAAATATAATAAATAAACTTGTTGAGCCAGGTGAAGCACTCGAGGAAGCGATTAAGTTAGCAAAAGAAATCAATAAATCCCCTGAATTTGCTGTGTCCCAATTACTTGAAGTAAATAAACTCAATTTTGATAGGGTAAAAGTTTTCGATAGCGAAATTGAAATTATATTAAAGAGTATGAAAGAACTTTTAGGAAAATAAGTTGAAGTTAGATCCTTATATAAAATATTTTTAGTAATAGTTCAAGTCTTTTTTATTTAATTATGTATACATCCCTTCAGGAGGAGGTTTATTATATGGAGTTCTATAAAAATTTGCGTATATTTGTCTTAAAATTTCTCTAAATCGAACGGAGTTATTACGCCAAATTACATCACTTAAGTCTATGTTTCGTGGGTTGTATCCTGCTTGGTCATAGATTTTTCTTTTCTGAGGATCGCTTAGCGTATCGTAGGCTTCGTGCAGTTTAATAAATTTATCTTTAGCCTTGGGATCGGTTTTATTAAGATCGGGATGATATTTTTTCGCTAATCTACGATAAGCCAGTTTAATTTCTTCTTCAGAAGCGTCTTCTTCGACTTCGAGAATTTTATAATATTCTTTTTCCTTATCCATAATCATAAATCTTCTTCTTTTCGTATAAGAAGAAAACGAGGAAATATAAACTTAAGCTCGAGTTACTATCGAATTTTTCCTTTTAAAATTTTAAATCTAAAGGTAAATTCACATAATTCTTTTTAAAAAATTAATTGGTATGATCCAAAATTTAACTAAAAAATAATGAGATAAAACAAATAATGGTAAAAATTTGACGCCGTTGAGCAACGGGGTTCTCAATAAGCACCCACATACGTGTTTTAGCCTATTTCATTGACATCATTATACATTATCTATTTCAATATTGTTAACTTTTTTCGAGATCCTTACAAGTTCAGGTTCTTTGTTATCAATAGTACCAACAATCCAATTAGAAATGCCTTGACTGGAGAGCGTATTAGAAAAATCTTCTACGCTACTCGGATCCAGAGCAATCAGCATACCTCCCGCCGTTTCAGAGCACAAACATTCGCTAAAAGCGTATCCATATTCCTTAGAAAGGTCTTTTGAGAGTTTAATTGAAGGTATAGCTTCAATAATCGCAGATAATCCAGAATTTTGTAGCATTTCCTTCAAGTGACCAGACAATCCGAAGCCAGTAACATCAGTCATAGCGTGTATAAAGGAGAAATCGTTATAAGTATAAATCGTTTTTACTACTCCTTGATTAGATGTTGTCATTAGGTTTAAGGCTAATTTAATTGAATTGTTGAGTTCGTTCGATGATAATTCTTCCAACATTTCAGGAGAATCTTTCTGTAACCTATATGCTGCCATAATAGCTTGTAATCCGATTGGTTTTGTTAAGAGTAACTTATCACCTTTCTTCACACCGTGTTTTCGAATTAAATTGTTTTTGTTTACAAAACCAGATGCTTCCCCACCAATAAGGGGCCACTCGCTATATATGGTGTGCCCTCCTACTACTTTAGAATGTAATTTTTGTTCCATAAATCTCTTAATTCCCTTAAGAATTCCTTCTGCAATATGCATTGGAGTGTTTTTATTGATAGCTAAAAACACGAGCATTCCTGAAACTTCTGGAACATTCATCGCGAAAATATCGTTAGTAACATTGCAAGCAGCGATTTCGCCCATTATTTCTGGTTCATCTACGAGAGGTGTGAAAATATCAATACTTTTCACTTGAACCATATCGGAAGATGGAACGGGCACGATAGCAGCATCTTCAATAAATCCTTTTAAACCAGTTTTCTCCAGTAATTCTTCTAATTGATTAGCACCAAGTTTACACGATCAACCATAGATTTTAACTTGCTTTGTCAATCGATAGTCCTTTTTTTCTTCAGTCATCCACCTCACACTTTTTACGAAATTCGTTTTTATTTAATTCTAATACGATTTTGATATGAATTAATGTTTATTAATTTTTTCGATTATATTTATTATTTTTTTCGATAAGTAATAATAGCAACGATATCAGTTCGAATTGTAATATTCTTATGCTACATCACTTTATAAATACGGTTTGATTTTGAGTTTATCTAAGTAAATCTTACTCAATCTCGTTTTATGTTTAATTTCCGGTTAAAACAGAAAAAATTAGAAGATTTCCAAAATCAAAAAAAAAACTCTTTAGGAGTCACAAATGACTTCTTGAATTGGTACTTAAAAGAGTGGAAAAGACGAAATTTACAAAAAACGAAAAATTAAAATAATTTAAAAGAAAAATAAGGATTAGCTATTCGATGCCGTTGTGCAACGGATTTTTTCAATAGGCAGTCACTTGCAGTGTTTTAGCCTACATCATTAACATCGTTATATTTCAGTTATTTCGACATATTCAACATCTTTTGAAACGCGAACATGTCTAGGTTCATTAATGTTATCAATCTCTCCTATAATCCAATTAGACACATGAAACTCGTTGTCGAGTCGTTCTGAGAACTCTTCAGCGTACTTACGATCCACAGAAAGTAGCATTCCACCCGCAGTTTCAGGCATCTCACATTCGTCAAATTTGTATCCAAATTCATACGCTAATTCTTTAGCAAGTTTAAATATCGGAACCTTCTTGATATTAGCAGATAGATTTGAATTTTGAAGCATCTCTTTTAAATGTCCTGAAAGTCCAAATCCAGAAACATCTGTCATTGAGTGCACAAAAGACATATCTTGATAAGAGTGAATTGCTTTTACAACGCTTTGAAGCGGCATAGTCATATACTCTACGGCTAAATCTATCGATTCATCAATTTCTTCTTTAGAAAAAGCCTTTAAGAGATCAGGGTTATTTTTCTGTAATCGGTATGCTGCCATGATTGCTTGATTTCCTACGGGTTTGGTTAGTATTAATGCATCCCCCTCTTTCACGTAGTTCTTTTTAATTATTTTATCTTTATTGATAAATCCAGAAGCTTCTCCGCCAATAAGAGGCCATTCAGAGTAGATCGTATGGCCACCAAGTACTTTTGAATCAATTTTATTCTCGATAAAGTTTCTTATACCTATCAATATTCCTTCTGCGACATGCATAGGCATATTCTTTTTCATCCCGAGAAAAACAAGCATACCTGAGATTTCTGGGACATTTAACGCGAATACATCATTAGTTACATTGACTGCGGCTATTTCGCCCATTATTTCTGGTTCATCGATAATTGGTGTAAAGATGTCAATATTCTTAACCATTACTAAATTAGTGTTTGGAACCGGTATAATTGCAGAATCTTCGATATCCCCTTTCAACCCTGCATTAGCCAAAAGCGTGTCTAATTTCTTAGAATCGAGTTTACAGTTTCATCCGAATAATTTCGTTTGGAGCGTTAATCGATAACTCTCTTCTTCTTGTAACATTCACCTCACGATTATTATCTATATTTTACTACCTTAATTAATTGTAAATTTAAAGATACAAAGGTTATATTAATATTTTCGTTATAAATTATTCATTTTTTCGATAAATGATCAATTTTTATTATCAACTAAGACGAAAAATTGAATAAAATATTAAGGTAAAAGGAGATCAATTTTTTTTGTAATTTTACGAGTGATATCGAAAGGATCCTTATAATAAATATTAAGTTTTACTTCATCAACTGAAGGATCAGCTAAATTTTTTTCAATGTTATGCTTTAATTTTAAGACATAATTAAATTTAAACACATTTCCGGGTTTTAATTCATTAAGATAGAGATATTTAGGGAAACTTTCATTACGAATAAAGCTTAGATATTCAGGTGTTTTGAGAGATATCTGTAAATCTGAAAATAGTAGATTTGTTGGGTTATTTAGTTTAAAGTTAAAGTATAAGTTATTTCCAAGAGTTTTAATGTTTTTGAAAAAGAGGATATCTCTCGGTTCAATAATGTCTTCTCTTTTTGGAGAATAGAGTTCATCTTTTATAATTCGTGCATTGAGTTTATTCTTATTCACGAATTTTACAATTTTTTCTTTCAATAGGTTTATATCCATGTCAATATAAGAGGCGAGACTTTCTAATTTAATAGGATTTATGACGTCAAGGTAATACTTGATTTGACTCAATGTAAGCTCGTCGATACTTTTCAGGGTGAAGGCTTTTAGTTTATTGATTAGAACTTCTTTAAATGAAACAAATTTTGTGACTGATGGTCTCGCAAAAAGATTGAACACGTCATTATCTTCAGTCATTTTTCCAACTAGGTTATCAATTTGATTTTCGTATTCTTCAATATAATTTTGAATTTGATTAGTATTCATCTGTATTAGCTTTCTAACATCTGAGAATTCGCTTTTCTTTAGTAATGTCTCTAATTTTAATTTTAAATTATCAAAGTTATCGTTGAATCTTTTAAGCCCTTCAATTCCTTGCGTTATTATTGATTGAATATGACCTTGGAATAATACTGAAGAAAGCAAGTTTAATTTTTGAGTTTCAACAGTTCCATTAGAGCGTTGGATTTCTTCTACTATCTTATCTTTTGTTGATTTTATTTTCCTATCTAAATCGCTTAGAAATTCTTGAAGTTCAATTTTGAAACCAACCCATTTACTTAAAAGCGTTTTGAAAATCTCGTTAAATTCTACATTTTGTACTAATATTTCACGAATATCATCATCTAGTTTAAACATATAATTTCTTAGCTGCGTAATTTGGGTGAATTTCTCTTCAAGTTCTTTATCTTCAACTTTTTCTATTAATAAATCATCCAAATGACCAAGAAAGTTATATTCCTGTATATCTTCGTATTGAGCTTTCAAGATATTAATACGATCTCCTAAAAGTTTAATTTTTGATTTTAAATTTAAAGTAAATTCTTCCTTCTTCTCTTCAAACACTTCTGAAATGAAAGCCTTAATAATGCTGAGTTCGTCCATTATCATGACTTTAGTCTCTTCCCAATCCTCTATTAAATTGAAAGCCAACCTTTTGTATTCGAATTTGTTTAATCTTTTATTAAATTTCTTTATTTTATTTAGGATTTTACGATAAATCTTATCTAACTCTATTTCAGTTTGATGAAATTTGAATTCTTGAATGTATAAATTCATTTTTTCTCGAAATTGTGCAGGTATTTTTTGGAATTCCTGAATTTTTTTGAAAAATAGGTCCAGATCTTCGTTAACTTCCTGGATGGTTTCATCAATGTCTTGAAAATTTGCCTTAATATTCTTTATTGTATAGAGAATTTCTTCACTTACATCTGGATCATTTTCAATTCTCAAATTTTTCTCCAATTCAATAAAAATCCAAACTGCAACTTTTTTACTCTCTAAGATAAAGCAGATATTTCTTAGCAGAATTATTGTTTTTTGTCGTTCGCGCCAATATTTAGATTCTAGCATATATAAAATCTTTGTGATCTCATTCTCAATTTCTACCTGATACTCTTCATAAAGGCGTTTAAAAACGAGTGCAACCCCGTCTCTAACATTTTCTGAAGGATTTTCAAATTCTTCAAAAATATAATTGAAAATTTCCATAATATTACTTTGACATAGATGATAGAGAGCGTTAATAACAATATTTCTAAATTCAGTATCACCTGTGTATAGTGCAGTAATTAGGTTTGCCCAAATTTGATCAAAATTATTCTCCGCTATAGTTACAAGAGAATCAATGACGCGGAGTTGAATTCGATAGTTATTCTCTTTTAAGAGATTTATCAATTTTGGAATAATAGGGATTATTTCTGATGATTTTTCTTTTCCGATTTCTCCGAATAACCAGATTATTAACTCTTTAACTCGTGATTCCTCATTGTAAAGAAGATTTAATAGAACATAAGTAATTTTTTCTTTGGATAGAAAATACGTACCAAGAATTTTTAGGAGGTCTGCTGCTGATCTTGCTACATCGTCATCTTCATCCCTTAAATTTACGATTATAATAGATAGTAATGGCTCATATTCCCGAATCTTCGTAAAATCTTGATTTAATATTTTTTTAAGTGTTTTAATAACTTGAAGTTTAACTTTCCAGTCATTATCCATTAATTTCTCCGTAAATTCTTCGATAATGTTTTGCAATTCCTCTCTATCGATGTGTAATGAGAGAATTAAATTTCCCATTATTTTTACTGCTAAACGTCTAATAGAGGATTCTTGGTCAAATAACCGTAATCTAATCTCGTGCATGAGTTCAATTAGTAAATTCGGGCGATACATAGTAATCTGGTACAGAATTTCTAAAGACACTAGTCTAACCCAGGAGTTAAGATCATTTATCGTGTTTGCCAAATTTTTAACCGTTCTTAACGAAATTGCGGGAGATTTATCACAGATTTTATTTAATAACGTTAAACTATCGTAAATTAGTTCTTTATCAGAATTCGCGGGGTGTTCGATAATTTCAAATAGTTCACCAGCGGCTTTTTCGTAACTACCGCTTAAAATCAAATCTTCAACTTTTTTTGAGTCTAGGTTTATAATAGTCAAGAGCTTACTAGTATAATTCTAATTTTAAACCAATTATCTTCTTGTTGTTAATATTTAAAAATGTTTTTCAATAATACCATAAAATTCTGTTATTTTAAAATTAATGAGATTAAATACAAAAAAAATTGGATAAAAAAATAATAAATTAAAGGATGAGTAATCATTCAAACAATTCAATTATTGCAGTTCCTGGAGTAGAAATTCTTTCCCGATATGTAAGAATTCCTCCTGGTACTTCCTTTGTTTTAACTAAACCTCTTTCGATGTCTTTTTCAGAAATATATCCTCTTTCACCTGCTTCAAATTGTTCTACAATATTGTTATTTTTATCTTTGATATCAACCTTTGTGATTGTTCGCTGCTCAACATCAAAAAACACTCTCTTTCCTTCTATTTTATTAACAGTAGCTTCAGTAATGATTAGATCTCCACATCTTACCATCCCCCGCATTTCAATATTAACTTCTATTAATTTCCCTGCTTTCCCATGTTCTAGGTGGTCTTCAAATAATTTTGTAATTAAACCCGTTGAGAATAAACCGTGTGCTATTATCCCCTTTAGCCCTGCTCGTTCAGCCACAACATCATTGGTATGGATGGGGTTAGTATCACCAGAAGATTTTGCGTAAGTTCTCAGTAAATCCCTAGTAACTCCCTCAAATTGATCTTTTACAACATAACCTACATTATAATCAGAAATTTTTGCCATTTTAATACCCTCCTTTCCTAACCCCTGCTGTAAGTACCACATCGCAAACGGGTTCTTCATTTTGATTTTTTACCTTAACTAAGAATTTATAAAATAGTATCATATTTTTCTCATTTAGCCATACATCTTCACATGAACCAGTAACTTTTAATTTATCACCAGGTTTGACATCAACACAGCCTTCCCAATTATAAAGATTTCCTGTGTGTAACAATTTTCCAGGATCGAGCATTATTCCCCGCGTTTTGCCATCCTGAACTACATTAAAACCTATGAGTAATTTATACACCGCTTTGATCGTGAAAAGGTTGGCAAATGCATGGCAGGCTACTATACCCTCTTCTTCAGAACCAACGTATTTTGGGTCAGTTATTCCATATACTTTAGCAAAGTTCACTAAAGTTTTATATCTAACATTAACTGTAGCAGATCCTGGAATTTCTACCCCCTTAACATTTTTGATCAAAAATTCAGCATTCTCTTTCATCTCTTCGATATCCATAATAATATCACTTTTATTTTTAAAATTAAAATTATTAATATATACATATTTTAATTTTGATAAAATTAACCTAATATTTGAGGTTATTCATAGTTTAAGAGTTGTTTCTTTTGACAATTTTTGTATAAGTTTTCTTATCATCAGGAATTTTAGGATTGAAAAACTCAATTATTCTTTGGTGGTTAGAACTACCATTTAATAAATAGCAGGGGATTCCATTTCCGTCTATAAGAGTTAATAAATATGAATCTATAGGCCTAGACTTTTTTAAACTATTGGTATCTCCCGAGAATTCTGTTAACTGTTTGTTTTTTTTTAATTCGCAATATTGTAGAGTGGTAATTTTTTTAATCAGCTCGTTATCAATACTAAAAAGTCCTTCTACATCTTTTATCAGAAAACATTGGTTTAACTGTAATTTGTAAGCAATGTGGTGGGCAATAGAATCTGAAGTGACATCCCATCTATGAGGTAACTCATCAATCTCGTGGAGATAAGTGTAAGGTAAAAAGATACAGATTTTTTTTTTTGCTTCTTGTAGCTCCTTGAAATCTTCTATGAAATCTAGTTCAGGATGTTTTCTTTTCATTTCGATTCCATTATAATTCATTGAATAAATAGCCATCCAATGCGCGAGGTCATCTCCTAGCTTAATCTCGGTCTCTAACAGTCTAATAAAATTAGCGTAAGATCCTCCGCCGGGGATAATGATAATTTTTTGAAGAATTTCTTTTTTGTGTAATTGAGTGAGTTGAGAAATAGTTGACTCAAAGTTTTTAGAGTTTTCAATGATTTTTCCTCCAATTTTGAAGAGAGCTTGGTTAGATTTCATAATAACCTCTGATTTCATAATTGAAAGTAAAATGCTCCCGCTACAGCGAACGCGGAAGAACTAATTTGGTCAGGAATATTAGTCAAAAGCTCGTAATTTAAAATTTTTTCATATCCTATTTTTTTTAATGCAGGTCTAATAAGAAAATCAGCGGATAGTCCAGTTAAAACAAATCGAGGATTTCTGCTAAAATCAGGTTGCCTTACAGTTAATCCTTTTACAAACTCTAGAATTTCCTTTAAAACAATCTCGATTTGCTTGTCATATATATATTGTGCGATTGAGTCTAAATCTTCTATTGAAATTGAGTCTAAATCCATACATATCATCCTCGCTAAACGAGCATAACAATCGTTTAAAGATTTAGAACGATTATCCGCTGTATCGTTTATGTATTCTGATTCATAAATGTTTTTTAATATTCTATGTACGTCAGAAATAAGCGCAAATTTTTCAAAAGAAATCCTAACCATCTTTTCTTTATAGGGGACAAAGTGTGTTATTGAAGGAATTGTTGCTCTTAGACCACCTGTGTAAATCAATTCATGGTTAATTAACCGTTCTATATCGTTTTTCCCCTTAGCAACTGGTACTGAATTTAAAATCGGTATTATGTCAATAGTGGTTGAACCCGCATCAATTAATATACAGTTTGGCACGAAATTCCCTAAAAATAGTGAAGTTGAGACCCAATTCGCTGCTGAAATTGAAATAGGATTAGATTCGACTTGGTTGAAATTTATAAATTCATTGTTACTATTAACAAAAAACATTTTTTCAATTTCAAAAACTTGTTTTAAAGCTTCCAATATACTGAGCACTCCTTCCTTTTTAGTCTGAAACGCATCCGAGAGCTCAGCAGTAATTGTAATGGCGATAAAGTCAACATTTTCTAAATTTATATTGTTTTTTATAATTAGATTTTCTACAATTTTCACAAACATATTAGGAATATCATTTAAAGTCTTTTCCCAGAAAGGAAAGTATTCTATTATTGAAAAAGATTCGAAAACTTCTGAATTTCTAAATTTAATTAGAGCAGCTTTAGTATTTGCTCCTCCTATATCAATTCCTAAAATATTCTTAGAATCCATATTTATAGTGTAGGTAGTATGAAAATTATAATAATAGATTATCATTTAGAATGTAAAAATAAAATTTGATAGATTTATTTGGTTTTTTTTCTTCTTTTTCTGGTCTCTTGTACTTCAAGAAACAATCCAAGTGTTTCTTCTGTATCAAAGAATACCCAATTTTGTTTCCCTATGCTACCAGCATAAATTACATCATACCCTTTTTCTTTAAAGTATTCAATGAGGGGATTCAAATCATCAACAAATAGACTTATATGATGTAGGCCTTCCCTTCCCTGATCTAGAAATTCTTTGTAGAGACAGTCCCCTTCAACATGTTCCGTAAGTTCAAATTGAACATCAAATTGGCGACTGATGGCATATTTTGCTTTTACAATTGAATCTTTTCCCCTATATTTAACATCATTGTTAAATTCTGGTATAAATGCAAATTTCGGTATATTGAAGAGTGATTCGAAGACCTTAGCTTGTTTTTCTATATCTCTATATATAAATCCCAATTGGTCAACTTTTAAATCGTTTAAATCAATCTTAAATTCTTCCATAATTACTTTTCTTTAGAAAGACATATAAAAATTTCTAGTTAGAAAAATTTCACAAAGATTATTATTTCTATTGGTTATTGCTGTAGCGTTTCGTTAAATATTCCTTTAACAACTCTAAGTTTTCTCCAGAAAGAGCATTGATTAGAAAATAATCATTTTCCTTGAGTTTTAATTGATCTCTAAGGTAATTAATTTCATTTTCGCTGGCTAAATCCATTTTATTAAAAATTATTACAATTTCAATTTTACCTTCCCTGGTGAAATTGTCTTTAATTTCGTGATAAAGATCTAATTGAGAATCAATAGAATAACCACAAGCGGGAGTTGGATCAAATAAAAAAAAGATCAAATCTGAAATTAATCGTAAAGCTAATATTGCTTGCAATTCAATATTATTCCTTTTAGACATAGGACGATCTAAAATTCCCGGTGTATCTAGAAATTGTAGTTTGATTTTATCAAATCGCCTTTCGATATCAAAATGCCCCATTATCAGCTTTTTGGTTGTAAACGGGTATTCTTGAACTTCAATTTTTTTGTTAGTTGAAAGTTGTTTTACGAAGCTACTTTTACCTACATTAGGATATCCCGCTACTACAATACAATGTAATGTGTCATCAATTGATGGAATTTCCTTTAATCTTCCTCTGACACTATTTAAATACTCTAGATTTTTATTTTGCTTATTGATTATTGAAGAGATTCTTCCAAATGCTGACCTTCTTATTCGATCGGCGTCCTTTGGAGCTTCGATCTGGCTTAGTTTTTTTGAATGTTCCCGTTCTATTTTGTGTAGTATCGGTAAAATTCCGTTAAGCCTGCCAAGAGTTAATTTTAGTTCGTCAACATCTACCAATAATGAGGCTAGTTCTTTATAAAAATCAGGTAGATCGTCAATTATTGGCACTTTTTTAATGATATTTAAAATTCTTTCGACTAACTCCTCGATAGCTACTTTAATTCTTTTGAATTCCTTTTTTTTTGCCTTTAACAGAATAGGAGCGTTCTTTGAGACCTTGGCACTACTTTTCATAGCTCTTTTGAACGTTATATCTAAAAGTTCTTTAGAATTGGGCACGTGAGAAAAAGACAAAAATGGATTCTTCATGCAATATCAAAATTATTTTTATTAATTATAAAAAAGAAGCGTAAAATATTACAATTTCGCTTTTAAATCTATAATCTTCTGTTCTACATTTGAGATTTGCTCAGACAAATCAATGATATCTTTAGGAATAGAATTATACAACGAAAGGATATACTGGTACCTTGCTAAAACTCTAGAGAATTTATTCATACTTTCTTCTTTCTCTGCTTTAACGCGAACTAATTCCACCTTCTCTAGCTTGCTTTTTATTTCGGGAGGTAGCGCTTTTCGTCTTTCTTGTTGTTTTGCTTGATATTTTTGTTTTTCATTTAAAACATCTGAAACTCTCTTTTGAAAGTCTTGTTCTTCTTTAATCTTACCATATGAAGCTTTCTTTAGTTTCAATTCTTCTTCTTTTTTATAATAATCAATATTATGCAATTCTTTTTTCAAAATTGTTATTTGATCGTACCAACCAATCTGAGTAAATAATCCAATTGCTTGATTATATAAGTTTTTAGCCTCTTCGTATTCTTTCTGCTTAAGTTTTTGGTTACCCCTTTCTAAGATTTCCTGCCCTTTACTAATTAACTCATCTTCTTGTTTTCTCCTCTCTCGTAATTTTTGAATTTTATCTTGTTTCTCTTTCATTTTAATTTTTCTTTGCTCCTGTTGCTCCATAATATTTGAGTATGTTTGTTCTTTTAGTTGTTCTTCCCTTTGCTCGCTCACCTTCATTTGCTCAAACAATTTACGAGAAGTTTTCACTGGTTCACTTGGTTTTTTTAACTTAGCTCCAGCAATTTCTATAGGAGCTTTTTTTACTCCTAAACCTTTTTGTATTTTTTGGCGCCTTCTTTCGGCAGAAGCCAAGGCCACAATATCTCTTAAATTGAGTTGAATTCCTTTAGATTTTCGTAATTGTGCCCATCTCTGATAATCTCTAATATCATTTATTTGCAGTAAAATTTGTTTACATTCATAATCATATTCAAGATGTTTGAAGATGCTATAAGCTTCGTTATAAAGTTTCGTAGCTTCGTCGTATTTATCTTCAAGAGCAAGATTTCTAGCATTTTCTAAAATTTGGTATCCATTCGCTTCAGATATTGATGTGTCTTCAGATTTAGTTTCCTTTATTTTATCCAGACTTATTTTAAATTGAGAGCGTTCCTCAGGAACGCTTTTCCTTTCCTTGGGCAGAGCTAATGAAACATTCCCATCCCGCGCTAAATTTTTTAGTCTAACAATTTCTTTTATTATTATTGAAACTTGTCCAGTTAATCCAACTTTTGTGTAATTATCCTTTGCTTTCATTAAAGTTTGGATCGCTAAACCGTAATTTTTATCTCTGATTGCAATTTTTGATTGATTTTCTAATTCCTCTGCTTCTTTCATTAATTCACTCTCTCGATTTAGCATGGTTTACACATCTGACTTTTACTTAATATTGTAATTTAACTAAAACAATATAATAAAATTATTCAATAATTACTCATTAAAGAGGTTAAAAATATAATATAAACTCAAATTAATATGTCTTCGGAAAAAATAAAAATTGGAATTTTGGGAGCAACGGGGATCGTTGGACAAAATTATATTAATCTTTTGGTAGGCCATCCATGGTTTGAAATTATTGATGTTGCAGCATCACCTCGTTCCGCAGGTAAGTCTTATGCTGAAGCTGTTAAGGGAAAATGGCAGATGTCAATAGAGATCCCTGAAAAGATAAGAGGTTTAATTGTAAGAGATGTCCAAGATTTTGCATCTCTTAAATCTAATATAAGTTTCGTATTTTCAGCGATGGATTTACCAAAAAAAGAAGAAACAAAAGCGATCGAATTCAAATATGCCGAAAAAGGTATCCCCGTCATAAGCAATAGTTCAGCGAACCGATGGACTCCAGATGTACCAATGATTATTCCTGAAATCAACCATAATCACTTAGATATAATTTCTATTCAGCAAAAAAACAGAGGATTCTCACAAGGGTTTGTTACGGTCAAACCTAATTGTTCTATTCAGAGTTACATGACCCCAATTTATGCCCTTGAACAGAAAGGATATAAAATCGAAAAAATGATTGTCACCACGCTCCAAGCTGTTTCTGGAGCGGGATATCCAGGAGTACCCTCTTTAGATATTGTGGATAATATTGTTCCATATATAGGTGGTGAAGAAGAAAAATCTGAACAAGAACCTTTAAAAATTTTAGGAAAGGTTGGAGAAAAAGGAATAATCAACGACGATTCAATAAAAATAAGTGCAACATGTACAAGAGTTCCAGTTTCGGACGGTCATACCGCATGTGTAAATATTAAGTTTAAAAATAAAATTCCGAGCAAAGAAGATATTATAAAAATTTGGAGCGAATTCAAATCAATCCCCCAAGAATTAGATTTACCGTTTGCGCCTATACAACCAATCATTTACTTAGAAAATGTTGATAGACCCCAACCAAATAAAGATAGGGACAATGATAAGGGAATGGCAGTTACTATTGGTCGATTAAGAAAGGATAATGTTTTTGATTACAAATTCGTAGCGTTAAGTCATAATACAATTAGGGGTGCTGCAGGAGGCGCTATATTAAACGCAGAATTATTAAAAACAAAAGGCTATTTGAATTAATTGTTTAATTTAAAACTCGTGCTTATCTATAATAATCGACAACAAATCTTTCAGAAATAAGATACTTTTTTTCTTTTTAAACAAATTATAGGGAGGTATTTCAGGATATAATTGAAAATACCGAGGATTTTTCAGTAATTTAATCACTTTTAAGAGTGAAAATATTGATATTTTATGAAAGTCAATGAGAAATGTGTTCAGGATTGTTTTAATTAGTTGCTTATCCACCATTAAAACATTTGAAATGAAACCAAACTGTTCAGATATAATTAATCTTACTGATTCAAGCGATTGTTGATTGGTTTTAGTAATTAAATCTTGGTTTTTAATATAGTCGAGTTTTTTTATAGAACCATTTTCAATTCTAAAGAGGATTAATTCGGTTGAAGTTTGTTTTGAGCTATTTTCAATTTTATCAGTCAAAACCAACAAAAGATTTGCATTCAATCCTATATATGTAGCACTTAGATCGAATAAAAAGTCGGGTATTGCCCAATGAGAGAGTTTTTTTAGATTTATATCTATTCCAAAAAGCCGAATTAGAAATCTCAGCAAAAAATTATTTATCTTTGGCTTGGGAAACATGCTCCAATTAAGATCGTAAGCTCTAATTCCATATAAAACCTTTTGAAACAGTAATTTTAACTTTTCCTTGTTAGGAGGTAATTCTGTTTCAAATAATTCCGTTAAGAAAATGAGAAATGGATTTTGATTTAAGTTTATTATTTTATCAACACCGAAATCCGATTGAATAAGACTGAAATCTGCTTTATGAGTTTTACTATTCAATTTATATTTTTCGCTCTCTAACAGTGTTAAATTGATATTTAATACAGAGTCATGTGTTTTATTTTTCTCTTTTTTAAATATTAGGGCAATTGGTAAACGGGTGGAATTCATTAATATTAAAGTGCTAAACGACGGTATTAAACCATATAAAAATGTAAAAACCTTAGATAATTGTAGCCCATTGAGAAAAGTAAGAAAGTTTTTATTAAATCTTAAAAAATTAGGTTCTGGATAGATTGAAAATAAATCATTCTCAAGAGAAATTTGAATTACATCTAGTAGACTTATAAAAAATTCGAAGCTGGTTAATTTATTTAACTTTTCGCAATGACTATTTAATAAATCGACTCCTCTTTTTCTTATTAATCTCATACACGAGATTTTAATACCAATCTCTTTCAGAATAAAAGCTTGTAGTCTATTAAATATTTCATCCTTATCATCTAAATCTTCTTGTTTAACAACAATTGAATCTTTTGGTAGTTCTTTAATAGCGCTGTGTATTCCGGGCTTAGTCGTTTCATATAAATAAAGCCCAAATACAATGTTGTCAAGCTCGAAATCTGAGACAATAATATCAAGAATATTTTGTTGGTCGTTTACAAATCGGGGGTACAAAAGATCAAAAAGGTGATATAAAAGGAAAGCATCAATTTCAAATGGAGTTACAGGAATTCTTACTGATTCTTTCAACTCTTTTGGATTCTCAACTAAATTTACTTTAGAGTTAAACTTAACGATTTTTAGCCAGTTTTCCTTGAAGTATTTATTTATCATTGTTAATCACCAGGTTTTACTTTAGGTTTCGAATTCTGTTCATAATATGTTTTTATTAGATTATTATAAAAAGACAAATTCGGTGTTTTAGATTTCCCATAATATTTCTGAATAGAAAATATACTTTCATATAAATTTGGAGGACATCCTGGAATTTCGATAATATTTTTGTTAATTTTTTCTTTAATTTTTGGAGTTTTTTGAGATTTGTAATCTTTTCTTATTTTTCCTTTAACATCCTCCATGTAGTTTCTATTACTAGATGTTCGTACATGTCTAAACGCTCTATTTTTTGTACTGTTTATCGCACATTCTCCAAAGACGATGATATGATCTAAAGATTCGGGTTCTGGAGGATTTTCCCCCGTCAAAAAATATTGCTTTTTAATGTACTTTAAATCCTTTGTCATGTGAGTATTTACATAGTTCAATAAATGATAGGCTTCTTTAAAACATCCAGAGCAAATTCGCCCTGCTTTAATGGTCGTATTTTTTATTTTAATATCATCTAACCTATAAACAGAAAAACGTACTTTCAAATTGATGTTTTCGATACTATCGCCAATAATTGTAATATTTGATGCTTCAGTAACTCCTAACTTTCTATTTCTTGCTTCTAAAAGAATGTCGCTGCTCAATAAATCTATACCAAACAATTTCAAAGTGATTAAATCTACTGCTACTGCGTCTCGTCCAATAATACCTAAGCCCGTGGTTATTAGATTAGAATCTCTGTATACAAAAGGACCTGCTCCTTCTAAAAAATAAAACATATCGTTAATAACTAAATCCGGTTTTTTGATGCTATAAATATCAAGGATGTTTGAAATCAAATCTTGTTTGAATTGATCCAAAAGTAAATAATCCTTTCCACTCCTTATTACTTTTTCAATTCTTTGATATCTGTTAGGCACCAGAGAACATGAATTCAGTAGAGATAATGTAATCTTAAAAAGCGGATCCACACTCACTTGGTTAAATATTATTAATTTATCTGATTCAAGTATTACCCTTGGAATTTTTATGATCTTATCCTTTATTTCATGATCTATTAAAGGACAGTTATTTTGATCCTCTAAAAATAATAGTTCTGCTCCAAGGTTTTCTAAATAGGACTGGATCCCTAAAATATTTGCAATCGATTGAGTATTAACTCCATTATCTGGGAAACTACCAATGAAAATTTGTTTTGCTCCCGCATTTTTGCATAGAATAATAAGATCTCGGAGCGAATCAAAGTTAACATTGACAGGAAATCCGTTAGGCACACTTAGATTAATTTTAATGAAAACTTGATCTCCTTTTTCTATAAATGCTGAGATTCCACCTAGTTTTTCTATTCCAGTGGTTATTAAATTACTTGGGCTAGTACTTTTAATTACGGCAACTTCAGTATTATTTACTTTAGAGTTCTCATTCATTACAAAATATTAAAATTAAAGGATCAAATAAATCTTTATTGAAATATATCGAGTTGATTAGAATTTCGGAGCAAAATACAGTTAAAATGCAGTTAAAAAATACGAATGTTAAAATCCCCACTGAAACTGTAGGGATAGATATTGGTCAGAGTCTTACGAAGATTGCCTATTTGAAAGGGAACGAAATTATCCTTATGGTGTACCCAACAAGCTCTGACTTTAGTGAAATAAACGAATTTATAGAACTCAATAAAGATCGATATAATAAGATGAATTTCACTGGGGGAAAAGCTTTTGTTCTATATAAAAAATATTCTAATGAATTTGAGACGAATTTAATCAACGAATTTAATGCAAATATAGAGGGCGTAGAGTTTCTGTATGAATACAATAAAAGTAAGCCATTACCACCCTCAATTGTAGTTATGTTAGGAACTGGAACATCTATAGTATTGAAAACGGATGGTATTATACATTTAGGAGGTTCTGCAATGGGAGGAGGCTTCTTCATGGGATTGATCAAATTACTTTTCCAGGAATCCATTGCCGATTATTCAGAAGCAATTAGCTATGCTAGTAAGGGAAATAGATATCAAGTCGATTTAAAGGTAGGTGATATCTATGATATTGAAGATAATAGAGTAGATAAATTATTTCGAGAATTCACAGCAGCTGCATTAGGTAAGATTAATAAGAATAGCGATGTTAAGTCTGCTAAAAAGGAAGATATAATTATATCACTCATAGGAAGTATTGGAGAAAATATCGGAACAATTGCTACTCTAATGGCAAAGGACCATGAAGTAAAGCATATTATTTTTTGTGGAGGTTTTCTTATCGGAAATAAGCCAATAAAACAAATTTTTTCATTACTCTGTAAATACAAGAGAATAAAACCGGTGTTTTTAGATAAATCGGAGTTTGCTGGAGCAATTGGTGCTCTTAATTTTAACACTAATGGATAAAAATTTCTAAATAAAATAAAAGCGTGCCCATGGGAGATATCTATTCATAGAAATTTAGTTATGAAACTACTCTCATAGATACACTATAATGGGCACAAAGATTGTAGGTAATAATAATTTTTATAGTTTTAAGTTAAAATATTAAAAATTAGAACGAAACAAAGTAATTTAAATAGTTTCAGAATGCTTTCTTAGCATATCAGCATTTGTCTTACCCATTTTGATTGCTAATTCAGCTATAATTGCGTCCAAATATACAAAAGCTGCGATCTCGAACATCGTTCCTTCGGGAGTTAGAATAGCTGTATCGTCGTGCAGATCAACTTTGTCTCTTTTGGTTCGGCCCTTTAATTTTATGGTAATATCCCCAACTCTCCCTATTATAGTTTCAGGGTGAGAAGTAATAGAAATAATACCAAATGGCTTTGCCGTGTTAACATAGTTTTTTAGAAGGCTTACAACGATTGCTGTTGTACCTGATCCTGAAAGGACTATTAAGATATCTTCATTTGAGAGAGCCGGTATAGAACCAAGGTTGGTAACCATATAGACATCTGCACCGAGATGAACCAATCGAGTGGCAAAGCATTGTAGAATAAAAGCTGAACGACCACTCGCTAATAGGAAAAATTTTCGCTTTTTTATTAATCCATCATAAACCATGTCTATGAATTTTCTGGTATGTTCGAAATGTTTAGTTTTAGCTAAGTGTTCCATGTTATCTTTAAGATTTTGCAATATCACATCCATAGATTGGAACAAAATTTGTCGAACTTTTCCATTTAGCCTTTGCTCATTATTAATTTTATCTGCCATTTCTAATCAGAATAATTTTATTTTGGATATATGCTAAATAAGTTTACATTAAAAAAATACATTTTGGTTAATGATATTTTTAGTTAAAATATTATAAATCCCATTTATCAAGGGAGAGATTTACTAACAGTATCTTCAATTTTTAATCAAAATTATTTTATTTTAAGAGTAAGAAATAAATAATGAATTAACGATATTGTACAAAAGTAAATAAAAAAATACATTGAGATCAATCTTGAAAGATATATTAATAGAATATTTAAAAGAAAAATTTGAAAATAGTGAACTTAACCGCCTTCCCGAGAAATATGGTGGCGGAAAAATTTTCTCACAACCTTTAATTGGTGTTGCTCAAGGTAATGATCCGATCTTTTTAAAATTTAAAGAGAATGTTGGATATGAACATTATACACCCCTGGAAATGTGGTTAGCGAGTGGTCAAAACCAATTACCCGCATCAAATCTTTATATTATTTCTGTAGTATTCCCGTTTACTGATGAGATTAGAAAGAAAAGTATCACTCCAATTAGATTAGCAAAAATGGTATTACCCGCAGAGATTTATTCTATTGCTAGGAATTTTGCTAAGGATTTTAGAAATTATATAATGAAGCAAACTACTGAGTTTTTACAAAATAAAGGGTACAACGCTATTTCTGGAAAACTTAGCGAGGCTTATACTTTGGTTGCAAAAAAAGATTTTTATTCTACTTGGTCTGAGAGCCATGTTGCTTTTGCCGCGGGATTAGGGACATTTGGATTACATGAAGGCTTGATTACTGATCTAGGGAGTAATATTCGATTAGCTTCGGTGATTACAGATGCACCGCTTGAAGTTACACCGAGAAAAAGTGATGAACCTTATGCAAATTGTTTATATTATGCTAAAGCTACTTGTAGAGAATGTGCCAAAAATTGTCCTGCTAATGCGATTACTGAAAAAGGTTATAATAAAACAAAATGCAATAAATATCGCAATAAAGTCGCAAGAGA